>CAVAPI010000025.1:0-27225 GCA_963590445.1 Lachnospiraceae bacterium
TGGCCCACATGGCGCATCTGGGCGGAATGTTGTTCGGCTTCTTTATGATAAGGTACTGGAACAGGCATCCCGGAACGGGCTATAACAGGAACGGGGGACGGCAGTTCTTCGACAGCCTCAAGCAGAATTTCGACCGCCACCGCAACAGTCGCAAGAGCTGGAACAAGCATACCGACTCCGGAACACGGGAGTCTGACTGGGAATACAACGCACGCAAGAAGGCAAAACAGGAAGAGACAGACCGCATACTCGACAAGATACGCAAGAGCGGATACGACAGCCTGACCAAAGAGGAGAAGAAAAAGCTCTTCGAAAGCAACAACGATGATTAGACAGTTGAAGACTTTAACCGTCAATGTCATAGCCGGAGCCAACACCGTTACGGCCATCTTGATGTGGGTGTCGGGCTTTTCCGACCGCATCAACCCCGTGGAGCACCCGCTTATGGCCTGTGCAGGACTGGCTTTCCCGGTGTTCTTGTGCCTCAACCTCGCCTTTCTCGTGTTCTGGACCGTGTTCAAATGGCGCATGACCGCAATACCTGTAGCGGCTTTCCTTGTGGCTTACGCGCCCATACGCACGTACATTCCTATAAACAACACCGGGGAAACACCGCCCGAAGCGGTGAAAGTGCTGAGCTATAACGTGCAGGGGTTCAACGCGCAAGGCGACGGTTACGACTTCAACGCCATCGTCGGCTATATAAAAGGGAGCAATGCCGACATCGTATGCCTGCAGGAAGCGGTGGCCGGATACAGCAATGCCGACTCGATACTCAAGCAGACATACCCACATTCATGCATCACACGCATCGGGAAGCGGCAGGACAACGCCCTTGCACTGTTCACACGCTACCCGATAGTGCGCACGGAAAGCATCGGATATGCCTCGGAGGGCAACGGCAGCGCAGCCTATTTCCTGAAAAAAGGCAACGACACGATACTCGTGGTGAACAACCATTTCGAGAGCAACTGCCTCACCCTTGACGAGAAACTGCGCTACGGGGAGATGCTGAAAGGGGAGATGGGACAGGACACCGTGCGCAAGGAGTCAAGAAAACTGCTGCACAAACTTGCCGCAGCGGCCAAACGCCGGGCGCCACAGGCCGACTCCGTACACAAATACATAGAGGAGCACAGCCAATACCCGACCATTGTCTGCGGAGATTTCAACGACTGCCCAATATCATACACACGCCGCACCGTGGCAAAAGGCCTGACTGACTGCTACACAAGCAGCGGGAACGGACTCGGATTGTCCTATAATCAGAGAGGTTTCTACGTGAGAATCGACAACATAATGTGCTCCCAACACTTCAAAGCCTACGCCTGTAAGGTTGACAACAATATAGAATCTTCCGACCATTACCCTATCTTTTGCTGGCTCAAAAAGCAGGATAAACCTTAAAATAAGGCTGAAAATGACCGGCAAATTTCCCGTACTGTAAAAAATTCGCTATATTTGCAAGCTAAAAACAGCCGCCTTAACCAAAGGAATAATAAACAATAACACAATAACAGAAATGCAAAACAAAGGAATTGTAAAGTTTATCGCACTCATGCTTACGCTTGTGTGCATATTCTACCTCTCTTTCTCGTTCGTGACGCGCCATTATGAGAACAAGGCCGCAGCCATGGCAACAGAAGAGGAGGGGAAAGAATACCTCGACTCCATCATGAACGAGAAGGTATATCTCGGCGCGTACTCGCTAAAGCAGTGCCGCGAGATGCAAATCGGCTTGGGTCTTGACCTGAAAGGCGGCATGAACGTGATACTCGAAGTGTCAGTGCCTGACGTGGTAGCCGTCTTGGCCGACCATAAGACCGACCATGCTTTCGTAAAGTCAATGGAAGAGGCCAAGAAAGACGAAGAGACAAGCCAGAGCGACTTCATCTCTCTGTTCATAAAGCACTACAAACAGAATGCTCCCGGCCACCGTCTGGCCGAAATCTTCGCCACTCAGCAGATGAAAGGCAAGGTCAGCACACAGAGCAGTGACGCTCAGGTGGAAGCCGCACTGCGTGCCGAGGTGCAGTCAGCGGTCGATAACTCGTTCCTTGTGGTGCGTAACCGTATCGACAAGTTCGGAGTTGTGCAGCCAAACATACAGAAACTTGAAGGCCAGTCGGGTCGTATCATGGTGGAAATGCCGGGAATACGCGAGCCGGAGCGCGTCCGCAAGTTGCTCCAGGGCAGTGCCAACCTCGAATTTTGGGAGACTTACAACAGTCAGGAGATCGTTCCCCTGCTGTCACAGCTCAACCAACGCTATGCAGCGATGGCCAGTGGCAAGACAGACACCACGGCTGTCAGCACAGAGACAGAGGAAGCCAAGGCAGACACGGCCAGTGCCAAGGCAGAAGAGACCGCTGTGAAAGGCAATCTGGCCGCTGCCATGAGCGCAAAGGCCAAGAAAGGCAGCACAACGGCCGACAACAAGGGGCTGAAGGACAAGCAAGCCGAGCAAATGAAGCAGTCAAATCCACTGTTTTCAGTGCTCCAGCCGGCACAGGGACAGTCGCTCAGTGTAGTAGGCTACGCCCTTTCGCGCGACACGGCAGAGGTTGACAAGATTATCTACTCCGAACTGGCACACCAAGTGCTGCCTTCCGACCTCAAATTGCTGTGGAGCGCCAAAGCCGCAGACTTCGATACCAAGGGCAATGTGTATGAGTTGCACGCAATAAAGGTGACAGAGCCGTCAGGCCGCGCACCCCTTGAGGGCAACGTAATAACCACTGCGAAGGACGAATTTGACCAGAACGGCCACCCGTGTGTGTCGATGCAGATGAACTCAGACGGCGCTCGCCGCTGGGCACAGCTCACAAAACAGAACATAGGCCGTGCGGTTGCCATCGTACTTGACAACTCTGTATATAGCGCGCCGCGCGTCAACAGTGAGATAGCCGGCGGTAACTCGCAGATTTCGGGCAACTTCTCGATTGAAGACACCAAGGACTTGGCCAATACCCTCAACTCCGGTAAGATGCCGGCGCCCACCCGCATTGTGCAGGAGGACGTTGTAGGACCTACACTCGGTGCACAGTCAATCCAGCAGGGCGTTACTTCGTTCATCATAGCGTTCGTTCTCCTGATGATATACATGGTGGTGCTCTACGGTTTCATCCCCGGTATGCTCTCCAACTGCGCCCTTCTGTTCAACCTGTTCTTCACGTTGGGAATCCTAACCTCGTTCCAGGCGGCTCTGACCATGCCGGGTATTGCCGGTATAGTGCTCGCCTTGGGTATGGCAGTCGATGCCAACGTGCTCATATACGAGCGCACCAAGGAGGAACTCCGCAAGGGTCTCCACGCCCGCGAGGCCATGAAGCAGGGCTATTCCAACGCTTTCTCGGCCATATTCGACTCCAACATCACATCAATACTCACGGGTATCATTCTCTATGTGTTCGGTACGGGCCCAATCAGAGGCTTCGCCACCACACAGATCATAGGTATTGCGTGCTCGTTCTTCACCGCTGTCTATCTGACACGCCTTGTGTATGACTACAAGATGAGCCATGACAAGTGGCTCAACCTGCCGTTCACCACAAAAATCTCGCGCAACTTCCTCCAGAATGTCAACATCAACTTCATGAAGAAGTACAAGAAGACGTTTACCATCTGGGGCGTTGCCGCCATCGTATTCATCGCTTGCTTCTGCCTGAGAGGCCTTAGCCGCAGCATTGACTTCACCGGTGGCCGCAACTATGTGGTCAAGTTGGAGAAGAGTGTCGAGCCTGAGCAGGTGCGTACTGCGCTCGACGGCGCGTTCGGAGAGAGCAATGTCAGTGCGTTAGCCCTCGGTACAGACGGCAAGACCATCCGCATTTCGACCAATTACAAGATAGAATCCAACGCTCCAGGCATTGACGACGAGTGCGAAACCATACTGTTCAAGAGTCTTTCCAAGGCCGGCCTGGTTACGCAAAAGGACGTTGAGACATTCAAGAACCCCGACATTCGCGAGGGCGGATCAATCATCAGCAGCACGAAAGTGGGTCCCGCAGTGGCCAAGGACATAACGTATGGTGCCATCATCAGCGTGATTTTCGCCCTGATAGCCATCTTCCTCTACATTCTTTTGCGCTTCCGCAACGTTGCATTCTCGGTGGGTTCCATCGTTGCCCTGGCGTTCGACACGCTCATAGTCATAGGTTTCTACTCGCTGCTGTGGGGCATTGTCCCCATGTCGCTTGAGATTGACCAGACGTTCATAGGCGCTATCCTTACGGTAATCGGCTACTCAATCAACGACAAGGTGATTGTTTTCGACCGTATCCGTGAGAATATCCGCCTCTACCCCACGCGCAGCCGCTGGGACTTGTTCAACGAGTCGCTCAATGAGACGCTTGCACGTACGATAAACACCTCGTCCACGACGTTCCTCGTGCTGCTCTGCATCTTCATCTTCGGCGGTGACAGCATCCGCAGCTTCTCGTTCGCAATGCTGCTCGGTGTGGTATTCGGTACTCTCTCGTCGATTTTCATCGCCGCACCTGTGGCTTACCTCACGCTAAGCAAGCATGCACGCAAGGAAACCGCTGTGAAGACGGCTGAATAAGGGTACGGACAGGAAAGTCCGCACACCATATAACAATGAAAGAGGGTCACTTCCCGGTTGGGGAGTGACCCTCTTTCATTGTCCAAAGCTATCGTCTGTGCATCAAAGCCCGCCCGGTTTCCGCATCCGGAGCCGGCGTTACTGTTCCATCACCCTGTCATATACATCCATCAGGCGGCGGCTCAGCTTGCTGTCGGTGAAGTTCTGCGCATACGCCCTGCCCCTTTCCACCATACTACTGCGCATACTGCCGTCTGAAAGGAGGCGCACTATGCTCTCGCCAAGTCCCTGTACGTCGTCGGGAGCCACATAGATACTGTCCCCACCGCCGGCCTCTTCGAGACACGACCCGGTGCATCCTATGGCCGGCACGCCGCTTGTTATGGCCTCAAGCAGCGGTATGCCGAAGCCCTCTATGCGCGACGGATAGACGAACACGGCGGCCATGCGGTAGAAAGAAGGCAGGTCGGCAAACGGAACGCCGTGGAAGAAGTGGCACCAATCACCCAGTCCCGACCGCTCTACGGCCTCTTTCTGCCTCTCGCAGTAGGGTGTTGACCTGCCGACCATCACAATGTGGAACGGCAAGCCCCTCTCCGCTTCGCCCCTCAGCGCATCTATGAGCAGCCCCACGTTCTTCCGCTCCTCGATACTGCCCACATAGAGCACGAAAGTCTCCGGCAGACCGTACTTGCGGCGCACCCCTTCGAGCCTGTCGCGCCCTATCGGCTCGGCGAAAGCCCTGTCGCAGCCCTGACAGACCACGTCTATCTTGGCCTCATCTATATTATAATAATGTATGATGTCGCGCTTTGTGAACTCGCTGACGGCCACTATACGGTCGGCATCGAGACAGGCTCTGCGGAATTTCCGGTCGTATATCCATCTGTCTATGGGCTGGTAGTATTCGGGATGGCGCAGGAAAATGAGGTCGTGGATGGTGACTACCGAGCGGCATCCCGCCGACTTTATGTCCAAAGGCAGTTCGTTGCTCAGTCCGTGATACAGCTCTATGCCGTCGCGACGCAGGTCTTCGGCTATGCCCCACGACCGCCATCCGGCCTTGAAATGCCGCCACAAGCCATGCGGAGCGGCCACCGGCAACGCCGCCACAGCCGGTATCTCGCCGAGAAACGGCGTGCGCCGCTTGTCGGGAACGTATAGCCGGTACTCGTTTCCGGGCATCTGCTCGGCCATAACTCTTGCCACAAAGCGGCTGTAGTTGCCCAGTCCCGTGCGGTTTTGCGCCGCGCGCTTGGCGTCAAATCCTATCTTCATTGTCTGTCTTGTTTCGGTTAAGTCGGCCATTGCACACGGCCAATCGCAGGTAAAGGTAGCAAAAAGCGGCGAAAGGCGGAAGCAAAGCCGCAAGAAGTTGGGCGGAAGCGGAAGCCATACCATGGTTTGGAGAGGCACTGCCCATTGCCGTACCTCCTTATGCGCAGGCTCTGCGTGTTTTTTACCGAAAAAGCCGCAGGAGACTGCTCCCCTGCGGCTTTGGATGTGTTGTCTTTGGCTTCGTTACTTCCACATTATCTTCTTGCAGCTGCCGTCGGCTTGCTTCACGATATACACGTTGCCCTTGGCAGGAGTGGCCACTCGCTGTCCGCCGAGCGTGTATATGCCAGCCGCGGCGGTGCGGTTTGCAGCTGCCTTAGGGGCGTTTACTGCGGTCTCTATGGCATCGTAGGTCACCACGGGAGCTATGGCCATCGACAATGGGTCGTCGGTATTGTCCACCCACTGCCATGTTCCGAGACCTGTACCATAGTCGTCCTGATCCTCAAGATAGTGCCATGCGGTGTTCTTGCCGCCAATGGCGCGGCGGTGACAGAATATTGCGATGTCGTCACTCGTGTAGGGCGACACCTCAAGACTGTTGTTGGGGAACGGTCCGACGGCCACGAAGAACTCCTGACCTTTCTCTATGGTGACGCACTTGTCGAGATGGAACACCGTAGCGAGATAGTCAGTGTCTGAATATGCAAGGTCGGAAACCTTCACACTGGCCGTTGCCAGCACCTCGCCCGGCTGTCCGTTGTCGCCAACGGCGTTTACAGTGAGCTTTATGACAGAGTCGGGAGACACCGTAGTCACTGATGCGAAATAAACGCACACACTGTCTATCGTGGCCTTGGCCAGCGGAGCCTTGTACTTCTCGGCGAAGCGGTCAATGCCGAGCCAGTTTGTGCCGGCGTAGTTGCCATACCAGCCCAGCTGTACCTGCTCCAGACTGGAGTTCTCGTCCATGGATATGTTCCATACGTTTTGCGCTCCTCCGGCCTGTATGGCGTATTGCAGGATGTCATTCGACTGTCCGGCGGCATTGCTGGCGGTGAGTCCCACACTGAAACGACCCTTGTCAACGTAGGTGACGGTGGGGTTCTGCTCGGTGCTCGACGTGATGTCAGTGTTCTGGAATGTCCACTTCCACTCCGTCGGGTTGCCCGTTGACAGGTCGCGGAACGTCACCGGAACGCCTGTGGGGATGAACACTCCCACGAAAGGCGACTCATAGCCCTCTTCAGGCAGTCCGATGGTGGCGGTGGGAGCTTTCTGTGCAACGTTTACGAAGCCCACACGCTCAAGCCTGTCGGTCTCATCGCCGCGCTTTACGGTAATGATCACGTCATATTTCCCGGCCTTGTCGTACTTCACAGTGGGCTGCTCGTCAGTTGAAGATGTGATGTCTCCGCCCTCGAAAGTCCACTCCACACTCTCCGGCGATCCGATAGATGTGTTCTTGAACTGTATGCTTTCTCCCTCGAATATGTTTATGCTCTCGTCAGCCGACTCGTCTTGCTGCACAAGGCGGAAGCCGTCTATCGCCAGATCTTCGCCGCCGAAAGGATAGTCAAACACGAACTGCACCTTCTTGCCGGCGTATGCTGCGAGGTCAAACGCGAACTTGTTCCAGTTGGGAGTGTTGTAGGCAACGCTCTGCGCCCAGTCGAACACGTTGAAGAGCGTTGTCTTCTCGCCGCTCTCCACGCCAACTACGCTGAACGTCCACTTGCCGTATATCAGGAAGTTGGCCTCGAAGTAGGCGTAAAACTCCACACTGCTGCCATTGCGCACGGTGATTTCGGGACTCACGAGCTGTGATGTGCCGGAACCTTCGTAAGATATATACAGCGAGGACACGTCGTCACTCTTTACAGAGGCGAAGTTTTTGTCCTTCAGTGTCCATCCCGTGCCGACAGTCCAGTCGGCCATTTCTTCTGAAGAGTTGAATTCCTGGTCGTAGTAGGCCACTGCGGCCTTGTCGGTGGTGAAGTCGGCCTTCAGCGGCTCGATAATTGTGAAGTCAGCTGTCACCACTTCGCTCTCGGTATTGTATCCGCGAGTCATCGCATACAGCGTGCAGGTCTTGTCAATGGTGAATGTGGCTGTCTTTCCCTCCACCACTTTGCTCTCGGTGTTGTCGCTTTCGCGGAACTCGTCGGCGCTTTTGGCCGTTGTCGAGTACCACACTGTGACGGCGTTGTCATCGTCGGTGGTCACTGTCACCGTGACCGGCGCATCAAATGTGCCGCCGAGCGGTGACACAACGGGTGTCTTCAGCGGATCCTTGGCCACCACTGTCACCTTCATTGTGGCCGTGTCAGGCTTGAATTCGCCGTTTCCGGCGAATGTAGCCGTGATGGTAACTGTCTCTGTCTCCGTCACATACGACGAAGCGAGGCTGCCGTACTCGTCAACAGAGCACACGCTCCAGTTGGACGACTTGTATGTTATGGGCGAGAGTTTGTTGGGATTGAGCAGGTCGGCATAGCCGTCAGCGCCGCTAACGAGACTGATACTGTCTTTGTAGAAGCTGAGACTGGCGTCCTTGCGTATCACATACGATGCCTCTGCCACTGCGCTCTGTTCCCCGCCCACGGCAGTCGTGGCGCGCAGCAGTACGGTTGCGTCCACTGCCACCGGCGTTGCGTAAGCCTTGCGTGTGCCGTCGGCCAAACGGGGGTTCGTTCCGTCGGTGGTGTAATATATGGTATATGCGCCGTCGGCCAGCCCTTCAGCGGTCATGGCCACTGTCTGCGGTGCATCGTAAGTGCCTCCTGCAGGCGTAAACGTGGGTGCTGTTATGGCAGACACTATCGGCTCGTAGTCAACCTCCACCTTTTTGATATACAACACGCCCTTCGTCTCCGATGTGGGGTCAATGCAAATCTCGAGTTTGCCCTCTTGGCCTCCGTCGGCTGTAGTGAAGGCATATTCGCCAAGCGTTTCGGTCAGCGCAGCTGCTGCCGATTCGTCACAGGTGTAGCCTGTACCGTTGACCTTAACGGTAAGGTCGGCCGTGTTTCCTGCCTTTGCCGTGCGGCACTGCACGCGCACTGCTGTAATTTTGCCCGTGAACGACGTTGTCCAAAGCGACGTGTGGGTCGATGGTTCGCTTGCCTTGCCTATCGTCTGTCCGCCGGAGGCAACATAGGCATACGTCTTTGTACCGTCTGAAGCGATGCTCCACGAAATGCCGTTCAGCACAGTGGTGTACGCATCTTGCTCGACGAACGATGTCCCGAAGTTGTAAAAGCCTTGCGAACCAGCCTCTGTACGGCCCTTATTCCACTCAAACGACCACGTATCGGCATGGGTGGCCAGTGGCAGCAGAGCCAATAGCACTGCATAGATAATGTGTAGTCTTCTTTTCATTGTGTTTTTTTGTTTTTATGATAATACACATGATTGATAAACGAGATGCAAAAATAAGAATAAACAGTGAATATCTATTTCATTTGCCTGTAAAAATGGCGATACAATCGTGAATTAAATGTAAAAATGGGCAATATGGCGGGAAAACGCCCGCTTTCGTGACTTAACACAGGCCGCATCCGACCGTAATACAGGCCACTTCTTGGGCGCAGTTGCTGGCGTCCTTGAAGCCCGGCATAAGGCTATACGCCCTTAAAGCCTGCTCCTGCCACAAACTGAAACGGGGGTTGCACCGGTTTGGTGCAGCCCCTCGTCCGACTAACAGCTCTGTTGAAACTTACTTATCCGCTGTTTTTCAACCGTTTCCTTATCAGTCAGTTGCACAACCCGGCGGTTTACGCGTCACAAACCGTCCGGTTACGACCCGTAAGTGCGCCATTTACACATCGTAAACAGGCCGTTTACGTTGGGCAAACGCCGGGTTACGGTCAGGCTTCAATGGTTTAGTAATCCCATATCGACATGTTGCTGTCCCGCGCGTCCGCCTCTTCTATGCCGCTGTCAGACGCATTGCCGCCCCAAGTCACTTCGTTGCCGTTTGTATTGAGCGATGCTGCCAGCAAGGCCTGGCCGGTTTCCACCGGCATTACTGCGGTGTTCGGACTGATATATGCTTTCTTTTCCATGATAATTCCCCCTCATTTAATGATGACAATCCTCTTGTTGCAAACGTATATGCCCTTCTTTGGCTGCTCCACCCTGACGCCCGACAGCGTATAGTAGCGGTTGTCGGCCTGAGTGTCCAGCCCTTCCACCTCGCCGATGGCGGTTTCGACGCCGTCAATGACAAGCGTTCGGGGCAGACTCGCCACCGTTTTCCCCTTGCCGGTGATGTATGCGCGGTAGCCTTTCAGCGTCACGGCATCGGTCTTGTCGGCCAGATAAAACTTGTTTCCGCTGATGAAATATGCTCCAAGCGGTACGTATTGCTGCACGAAGTTGCCGGTCATGGTGTAGTTGTCGGTCGTTGAGGCTGCGGTTTCGGGCGATATTGTGACGTTTTCCGCCTTGATTTCGCTCACGTCTGCATCCGGTTTCACTATGTAAGCCATGCCCGCCTCTATGGCCGGTGCATCGGCAAACACCAGCGAACCAGTGCTTTCGCCCTCGCCGGCCAGCGCCTTCACCTCCCAGCCTGACGGCTTTTCCATGCTGAAAGGCAGGCACAGCGTGTTCCATTTGCCGCCCTTCAGAGTCCTTTCCACCGTCACGCTGCCCACGAGATTGTCCTCTTCGGGCATCTCGGTGCCGGTTTCGCTGAGCGTAACGTCGCTGAACCGCAGCAGCGTAAGGCTCGAAAGGAAGCACCAGGTGTTGCCGTTGCTGTCGTCGGCCTTTAGCCCCAATGTCACTGCATCGCCGTCATTTTCCACGGTAAAGTCCACCGTATAGTCGCCATACTGCGCCGTTGTCACCTCCGTCTGCGCGTCTCCTGCAAAGAAATACACGCCGGGGCGGTTGTCGTTGCCGCTGTTGTTGTTCCAAACCGTTGCTGCGGCCTTGCCGGTAAGGCGGTATTTGCCGGCCGGGAGATTGCTTACGGTCTGGTAAATGAGGTTCATGTCGGTCTGTGCGCTGCCGTTCCAGTAGCTGATACCCACGGCAGAACCGTCAGGAGTGATGGCTGCGGGAGCCTCGGCATAGCCTCCGGCACTTCCGTTGCGCTGCCACGAACGGTTTGAACCCGCCCCTGAATGTTCGTTATATGCACACGATGCGTTGCGGATGTATTGGGTATAGTCCTTCATAACGCCCATGCCGGCACACGCATCCTCATACTCTGTCTGGCTTCCGTGGTACACTATCCTGAAGTTGTCCAACGCTATCCAGTTGGCATTGGTCGCCCCCGTGGCCTTCACTCCAATGGTTATCGGCACGTCGGCTGTGTTTTCATACTCAAAGGAGCACGTTCCTGCGGCCGGAGCGGCGTATGACGTTTCCAAAGCCGAGGTGGTGGAGTTGGCAAAGCCCGTCATGTTGGTCATAAGCTCACCGCCGTTGACATTTTTCACCGCACCGTTGTAGTTGAACGATACGGTATAGGTGCCCTTAGGCATCTGCGGAGTGGTCTGTGCGAGGTAGAAACCGTTGAGAGCCGTGCTTTCCTTAATCCAGCTCTCCGCATATCCGTCGATTAAGCCGGCCTCTTTCCACTTGCCTGACTGGTATCCGCAGCTGCCGGGCGACACGAATACCCACTTGTTCCCCGCATCTGACATGAAGTCAATGCTGAAGTCTGCATTGCGAAGCGCCGCTTCCGTCACGTCATAGCGCGCTTCCGTTGTGCCAACGCTTTCGGCCATAGCTTCCAATCCCCATCCCAAAAGGAGGGAAACGGCCAGCGGTCTGAATAAGTCTTGATGTTTCATCTCTTTACAATGTCGTTTGTTATTCTTTAATCAGGTTATCTGCTCTTTAATCAGGTTATTTGCTCCTGCCAAGGCAGCAGTACACAGGCGCTACTGCTGCCGCAAAAATAGCGACATTGCCGGGATAAGGTACAAAAGCCCGGTAACCATCCCGTCGGAATGGCGTTCCAAGGCAGTCATGTTACATTCTTACTGTTATATAGTTACCCCTTTCCTACAATATAACAATTACTCCCGACCGCCAACAGGGCAGCCGGGAGGAAAAAACAAAACGAAAAATTATCTTGGCCCAAGGCTTTACCTTGAAGTCTTCGTGGCTTTTATGAAGTAAACCATCAACAGGATGTAGGCAACGAGCGAACATATCTCCGACAAGGGGTCGGCCCACCACGCCGAGAAGTCGAACGACACCCCGCCGAAGCGCAACAGGGCACTCACAACCCCCATCAATGCGCCGCCGGCGATAAAGCCTGAGGCTATGAGGTTGCCCTTTTCGCCACGCTCCTTGTTCACTTGCGCATCCTTGGAGCGCGTTGTCACATACCAGTTGAGTGCGCCGCCCACGAGCAACGGCACGTTAAGCTCGATGGGAATGAACATTCCGAGGGCGAAAGCCAGTGCCGGAACGTTGCAGAGCGTCAGGACGATGGCTATCAGTGCACCGACTCCATACAGTATCCACGGTGCTCCGATGCCGTTCATCAGCGGGTCAATGACCGCAGCCATGGCATTGGCCTGCGGCGCGGCAAGCTGTCCGCTGGCGAAACCGTAGGTCTCGTTGAGCAGAATCATCACTCCGCCGACGGTAGCGGCCGAGACAAGTGTGCCGAGGAACTTCCATCCCTCCTGCTTCCGTGGCGTTGCGCCGAGCCAGTAGCCTATCTTGAGGTCGGTAATGAACGAGCCGGCCATCGAAAGTGCCGTACACACCACTCCGCCCATGATGAGTGCGGCCAGCATGCCGCCCGTTCCCTTCAGCCCGACGGCCACCATAACGACCGAAGCCAGTATGAGCGTCATCAGCGTCATGCCCGAAACGGGATTGGAACCCACTATGGCAATGGCATTGGCCGCCACGGTTGTGAACAGGAAGGCTATGACTGCCACGAGCACAATGCCCACAAGGGCGAACAAAAGGTTGCCGTCCATCACGCCGAACCAGAAGAACAGGAACGTGAGGAGTATGGTTACGGCCGAGCCGACGGCTATTATCCGGAACGAAAGGTCGCGCTGGGTGCGCAAAAGGGCCTTGTCTTCGCCCTTTCCGCCCTTCATTTCCTTGGCGGCAAGCGACACTGCGCCCTTTATAATGCCCCACGACTTGATGATACCTATGATGCCTGCCATGGCTATACCGCCGATTCCGATGCTCTTGCCGTAGGCCCGGAAGATCTCCTCTGGACTCATCTGCCCCACAGCGGTGCTGATTGACGGGTCCCAGGCGTTGAGTACCGTGTCGTGGAACAGCAGTGACATGCCCGGAACGAGCAGCCACCACACCGCAACCGAACCGAGACAGATGATAAGTGCATACTTCAGGCCAACGATGTAGCCCAGTCCGAGCACCGCAGCGCCCGTGTTGACCTTGAAAACCAGCTTGGCCTTGTCGGCCAAAGCCTCGCCCCAGCCTATGACACGCGACGTGAAATTCTCGTTCCACAGGCCGAATGTGGCCACAACGAAGTCATACAGTCCGCCTACAAGGCCGGCTATGAGCAGCGGTTTGGCCTGGTTGCCGCCCTTGGCTCCGCTGACGAGCACCTGCGTGGTGGCGGTTGCTTCGGGAAAAGGGTACTTCCCGTGCATGTCACTCACGAAGTATTTGCGGAAGGGGATAAGGAACAGTATGCCTATCACGCCTCCGAGCAGCGACGAAATGAAGATTTTGAGGAACGAAGCGCTCATTTCAGGGTACTTCGCCTGTAGGATATAGATGGCCGGAAGGGTGAATATGGCACCGGCAACCACCGCTCCCGAACATGCGCCGATGCTCTGTATGATGACGTTCTCGCCGAGTGCGCCCTTGCGTTTGGCCGCTGTGGATACGCCCACGGCAATGATTGCTATCGGTATGGCGGCCTCAAACACCTGCCCGACCTTCAGTCCGAGGTAGGCAGCTGCGGCAGAAAAGAGCACCGTCATGAGTATTCCCCACGTCACAGACCACGTGTTGACCTCCGGGTATGCCCTGTGGGGGTTCATCATCGGCACGTATTCCTCACCGTCTTTCAGCTCCCGGAACGCGTTTTCCGGCAGTTCCGCCATCACTGTTTCGTCTTTTTCTTCCATCAAAGTTGTCTTTCAATGCACGTTACACGACCGTCTGCGGCCATAACCCGGCGGTTTACAACCCGCAAACAGCCTGTCTGTTGACCGCAAACAGCCCCTTTAGCACCCGCAAACAGCCCGTTTACGCTCCGTCACTTGACCTCCCAGATGTCGTTAGTCTCCAGCAGTTCCATGAAATTGTGGTACTTCTTCTGCTGTTTCACGTCCTCTATCTGTTGGTTAACCGCCTCGTCGTAGGTCGGAGCCTGCACATCGCGTATCACTCCGAGGGCCACTGGGAAGCCGTGTTCGTTGTCCATCATGGCCAGTTTCAGCTGCAATGTGTTGTCTTCACAGTGCGCATCGTGCACGAGAATGTCCTTTTCAGTCACGCCGTTCTCGCCTATTTTCACCACCTTCAGGCCGAATCCTTCCTGCACAAGGCCGTATTCGTTGTTCTCACCGAACAGGAGAGGCTTGCCGTGTTCCACATATATGGCGTTTTTCTTGCGCCCTTCCTTGTTGTAAACGGAGTCGTGAGTACCGTCGTTGAATATGACACAGTTCTGCAATATCTCGCATACCGATGCGCCCTTGTGCTGTTGGGCGGCCTTAAGTATGGCGATTGTGCCGGCAGAATCGGTGGCTACGGCACGCGCAAAGAAGTGTCCGCGTGCGCCGAAGCACAGCTCCGCAGGGCGGAAAGGGTCTTCCACAGTGCCGTAAGGGCTCGACTTCGACACGAAGCCGCGCGGGCTTGTGGGCGAATACTGCCCCTTGGTCAGTCCGTAGATGCGGTTGTTGAGCAGTATGACGTTGATGTCTATGTTGCGCCGCATGGCGTGTATGAAGTGGTTGCCGCCGATTGCCAGTCCGTCACCGTCGCCGCTGACCTGCCAAACCGTCAGCTTCGGGTTCACCACCTTGGTGCCTGTCGCTATGGCAGCCGCCCTTCCGTGTACCGTCTGCATGGCATACGTGTTCACATAGTAGGGCAACCGGCTCGAACAACCGATGCCTGAAATGACGGCAGTCTCGTATGGAGCGACGCCAACCTCGGCCATGGCCTTGTGAAGTGATGCCAAGAAGAAGTGGTCACCGCACCCCGGGCACCACCGGGGCTGTCCTTTTTTATAGTCTTGAAATGTGTACATCTCTTTATCCTTTCTGTTTAGCGTCAATAATTGCCCTGAATGCGCTGACAAGCTCCTCGACTACGAACGGCTGTCCCTTCACTTGGTTGAACTTCTGCGGTACGAATCCGTCAACTTTCATGCGCAGATAGCCGGCCAGCTGGCCGAGGTTTTGCTCTGCCACCACTACCTTGGGGTACTTTAGAAGCACCTCTGCGGTGTTCTTGGGCAGCGGGTTTATGTACTTGAACTGTGCCAGTGCGACCTTGCGGCCCTCGCCTTGCAGCGCTTTCACGGCTGAACAGAGGTGGCCGTAGGTGCTTCCGAAGCCGACAACCAGCAGCTCCGCGCCGTCAGCGTCGCCCTCCACCTCAAGGTCAGGCACGTTTATGCGCGCTATCTTCCCGGCTCTCAGCCTGTCCATGCGGTCGTGGTTTTCGGGGTCGGTCGAGATGGCTCCCGTATTGCCGTCCTTTTCCAGTCCTCCGAGTATGTGTGTGTAGCCCTCGTTGCCCGGTATGGCCCAGTATCTCACCGCTGTGTCGGGGTCACGGCGGTATGGAGAGTAGTTGTTCCGCTGCTCTGGCGTTGCATAGTGCGGCTTTATGTCGGGCAGATTGGCTATATCCGGCAGTTTCCACGCCGCCGAGCCGTTGGCAATGAACGCGTCGGTGAGCAGGATGACCGGCGTAAGGTGCTCCAAGGCTATCTTTGCCGCACTGTAAACCGCATCGAAGCAGTCTGTGGGGCTGGTTGCGGCTATCACAGGGAGCGGGCTTTCGCCGTTGCGTCCGTAGAGTGACTGCAACAGGTCGGTCTGTTCGCTCTTCGTAGGCAAGCCTGTGGAAGGGCCGCCGCGCTGTACGTCGATCACAACCAGGGGCAATTCGTCGATTACGGCGAGGTTTATCGCCTCCGATTTCAGGCAGATGCCGGGTCCGGAGGTCGATGTGGCGGCCAAAGCCCCTGCGAATGACGCGCCAATGGCACTGGCGCAGCCCGAAATCTCGTCCTCACACTGCACGGTAATCACGCCGCACGACTTGTGCTTGGCCAGTTCGTGCAGTATGTCCGTGGCGGGAGTGATGGGATAGGAGCCGAGAAAGAGCTTCAGTCCGGCCTTTTCGGCGGCGGCGATTAGCCCGTATGCGGTGGCCTTGTTGCCCGTTATGTCCATGTAGCGCCCCTTTTCCTTGTGCCTGGACTCTATCCTGTAGGTTGCCGGAACGCTCGCATGCACGTTGTGACCGTAGTCGTAGCCGGCGCGAACCACCTTTATATTGTTCTCCGCAACCTGCGGTTTCTTGGCGAACTTGTCGCGCAGGAAGCCTTCAACCAGCGGCAATTCGCGGTTGAACAGCCAGCACACGAGTCCCAAGGCGAACATATTGCGGCACTTGAGCACGCTCTTGTTGTCCATACCGCTGCCACTAAGGCAGTCCTTCACCATCTGTGTGATGGGGCAAGCCACCACTCTGTCGGCGTCAATGCCCATTTCGCCCAGATAGTCCTCGGTCTTGAACTCCGCTTTCTGCAAGTCTTTCGCGCCGAAACTGTCGGTGTCTATTATAACAGTTGCCTGGGATTTGGCATATTTATACTGCGTTTTCAGTGCGGCAGCGTTCATGGCTACGAGCACGTCACACTTGTCTCCGGGGGTGAAAACCTTGCCTGCGCCTATGTGAACCTGAAACCCTGACACGCCCGTGAGCGAGCCTTGCGGGGCGCGGATGTCGGCCGGATAGTCGGGAAACGTCGAGATGCCGTTGCCAACCGTGGCCGACACTGTGGAAAAGATGTTTCCCGCCAACTGCATCCCGTCGCCCGAGTCGCCCGAGAAGCGCACTACCACCTGGTCAAGCTCCTTCACTTCCAATTCTTCTGCCATATCTGTATCTTTCTTTTGCCCTGTCCGGGGCGTTAAAACTGTGTGTTTGCTTTCTTCGGCTGCAAATTTCGCAAACTTTAACGAGAATAGCAAATGTTTTAATCGGAAAATCCACGGATGCAAAGCGAACGCCTTTTGAGCCGCAAGTTAATTGCATTTTTACACGCAACGGGCTGTTTTCGTGGCACAATGAAAGCGTTTCGGCTTTGCAGCTTACACCTTGAACTGGCGGAACCGCAGACTTCCGAAGGCAAATCCTGCCGGATTTCAGCATGGGAACCGCCGACACTTTACCCGAAACAGCAGGGCTTTTACCCACGAACCGCCGTCTCTTGATTCACAAACCGCCGGGTTACGGGACGCAAACGGGCAGGTTACGCATCGAAAACAGGCGGTTTACGGGACGTAACCGGGCCGTTTGCCGCCGGAGACCGCCGGGCTTTTGCCGCGCAACGCTTGCCTTTTGCCACATAATAAGTACCTTTGCATCAAGCAACTCCGACCCACGGGAGCCGGAAGTCCAACATTATCATATATAAACGAAGCCCTATCGATATGCCCCGACGCCCGGAACAGGACAACAACCGCAAGGACTGCACGAGCCAAGTGACCGGCGGCGAGCTGTTTGCCGCATGCCTCGACATGGCCACAGGGGCGGTAAGCCCGCAGATATGCAACCGCCGCATGCACGAAGTGCTCGTCCTGGCCTGCGCAGAGGGCACGCGCCGCTCCGCAATGAGCTTCGGCAGCCTCTTCGCACAGGTGGACTATCTGTGCAAACGGTGCGGTGTGGCCACGCCAGACAAGGCGGCCATACAGACAATGCGCCGCCATTCCAACGGCAGCGCGCCGCTTGACCGCGCCGAACTGCTCTACGACCTGCGCGCACTCGCCCTCTTCATATCGGCGGTGTTTGCCGCTGGCGTGCCGGGACGGCTGCTTGCCGTGCTTCCGCCGCACAACCGCCCTGCGCAAAAGGCCGCCCCGGCAGACGTGAAGCGGCTGCGCTGCATCGTGGACGGATGGGACGACACCTATATATATATGACCACCGACGACGAATGCGGCGGACAGCCGGTCAGGACGGACTATACCGACTGCGCCGACGGACGTGACAACACCTACCTGAGGCGGCTTTTGGCCAAGGGAATGCAGCTGAACCTGCTCGACTGCCGTGCCGACGGCGACTGCATAAGGCCGGATCTCGTGGTGGTGGAGCCTGACTTCCTCGTAGATATAAGCTCGGTTGCGGCCTGTTTCTCCGACTACGGCCACAGCCCTCTGGCCTATACAGTCAACCGTATGCGCCCGCGCGCCAACAGCCAACCGATACTTCTCGGCAATTTTGCGGGCAGTGCGCTCGACAATATCATCAACAACGGCGACTTCAACCTGCACGATACGATAACCAACTCGTTCAAAAGCCAGGCCATGCAGTTCTGTTCCTGTCCCTCGTTCAACGCACGGGAGTTCGTAAACGCGGCAAAGACACAGGCCGACAACCTGCGCGAGGTGGTGGAAACGCTCTTTTCCCGGCCCGCAGAAGGCCGGCTTGAAGGCTACGACCGCAGCAAAGCCATGCTCGAACCGTCGTTTGTGTGCGAGAGTCTCGGCCTTCAGGGACGCGCAGACCTTATGACCACCGACATGAAGCTGCTGGTTGAGCAGAAATCCGGGCGGCTTCCGTCGCCCGGATTCGGGCGTTCGGCATCGAAAATGCGCTATCAGGAGTCCCACTACGTGCAGTTGCTGCTCTACTACGGCGTGCTCCGCTACAACTACGGCGTGACTGACAAGACCGTGGATATGCGCCTGCTCTACTCAAAGTACCGCGCGGCCGACGGATTGCTGGCAGTAAACTTCTACAAGGGGCTGTTCCGCGAGGCGATAAAGCTGCGCAACCGCATCGTGGCCGGCGAGTTCGTGATGGGCAACGGGGGCTTTGCCGCAGTCATGGACCGCCTTGGCGCAGACGCAATCAACGAGACAGGAGTGCACGACCGCCTGTTTGAGGGCTTCATCCGCCCGCAGACGGAGGCTGTCACGACCCCCCTGCACCGCATGCAGCCCGTCGAGCGCGCCTATTTCGTGCGTATGGCCACCTTCACCTACCGGGAGCAGCTCGCCCAAAAGGTGGGTTCACAGGAGGGAGTGGCCGGTTCGGTGGCCGATCTGTGGAACATGCCGCTCGCAGAGAAGCAGGACACGGGCAACATCTACACCGGTCTGCACATCACAGGCAAGCGTTGCTCCACCGGATACAGCGGCTTTGACCTCTTCACACTGGCCGTTCCCGACTACGGAACCGACTTCCTGCCCAACTTCAGGCGCGGGGATATGGTGTATATGTATGCCTATGACGGTGTGCCGGACGTGCGCCGGAGCGTGCTGCACAGGGGTATTCTGTGCGAGACCGGCACTGACAGCATCACCGTAAGGCTCACTAACGGCCAGCAGAACCCCTCCCTGTTCGGCGAAGGCACCTATGCCGTGGAGCACGGAGGGGCTGACGGCGCGGCCAACTCGATGCTCCGCAGTCTCCATTCGTTCATTACGTCACCTAAAAGCTGCCGGGACCTGCTCCTCGGACAGCGCGTTCCCGCGGCCGATACCGCCCTGACGCTCACCAGAAGCTACCACCCTTCATACGACGAAGTGCTGCTCCGCGCCAAGCAGGCACGCGACTATTACCTGCTGATGGGGCCTCCCGGCACCGGGAAAACGTCGATGGCGTTGCGCTTTCTGGTCGAGGAAGAGCTGTCAGACGGTGCATCCTCAATACTTATAACGGCCTATACCAACCGCGCAGTCGATGAGATTTGTGCCATGCTTGACCGCTCCGGCATCGGTTTCCTGCGCATCGGCAACGAGAGTTCGTGCGATCCGCGCTTCGCAAACCACCTGCTTGAGGCTGCTTTGGGGGCTTCTCCCAAGCTGGAAGACATACGCCGGCGCATCGTGGACGAGCGGGTTGTGGTGGCCACAACATCGACTTTGCTCGCCCGTCCGTTCGTGTTTGCGCTCAAGAAGTTCACGCTTACCGTCGTTGACGAGGCTTCCCAGATACTCGAACCGGCCATTGTGGGACTGCTCACAGGCCGCTTTATACTCATCGGAGACCACAAACAGCTGCCCGCAGTGGTGGCTCAGGGCGAGGCAGAGTCGGCGGTTAGCGACGCCATCCTGCGCGGTATCGGGCTGGAAGACTGCCGCCAGTCACTCTTCGAGCGGCTCTTGCGGTGGGAGAAGCGGTGCGGCCGCACCCGGTTTGTGGGCGTTTTGCGCCGCCAAGGGCGCATGCATCCTGACATAGCCGCCTTTCCCAACGAGATGTTCTACCGCAATGAGCGGCTCGAACCCGTGCCTTGCGACCACCAGACGGAGACTTCGCTGGGCTACGATGCCGCCCCGCAAGATGCACTCGACCGTATCCTGCAGCGCGAGCGCATGGTTTTCCTGCCTGTAGAGCCGCCTTTGCCCGGCGAAGACGGCGGCGGACTGAAGTCAAACGTGGCAGAGGCGCGCGTGGTGGCCGACATTCTGCGGCGCATAGTGCGCTTCTACGGCCGGCGGTTCGACCCTCTGGCCACCGTAGGGGTGATAGTTCCCTACCGCAACCAGATAGCCATGATACGCCGGGAGACGGAAAAACTGGGGCTAAGCGGCCTCTCCGGCGTGTCGATAGACACCGTTGAGCGGTATCAGGGCAGCCAGCGCGACGTGATAATCTACTCGTTTACGGTGACAAAGCCCTACCAGCTGGCCTTCCTGACGGCCAACACGTTCACGGAAGACGGCCGCCTGATAGACCGCAAGCTGAACGTTGCCATCACCAGGGCGCGCCGGCAGATGATTATGACGGGCTGTGAGCGGGTGCTGCAGGCCAATCCGCTGTTTGCAGAGCTTATGGAAAGATATGCCGCAAGGCCGGGACACGGGGGCAACCCGGCGGAAGAGCGGCTGGAAACCAATGGGATACAAAAGTAAAAAGCATGATATGAAGAACGGAACCGTAAGGACAGACAACCTGTCGATAGGCTATAGCGGCAAGCACGGGGTGACTGTCGTGGCAAAAGGCATCAGTGCAGAGATAAGGGGCGGCGAGCTGACGTGCCTGCTCGGCGCCAATGGAGCAGGCAAATCGACGCTCCTGCGCACCCTGTCGGCCTTTCAGCCCAAGACAGGGGGCGGGATTTACATGGGAGACCGCGAGATCGGCTCGTTCAACGCCAAGGAACTGGCCCGCATGATAGGCGTTGTGCTCACGGAAAAGCCCGATGTGGTGAACATGACCGTGCGCGACATGGCGCTCATGGGGCGGTCTCCGTACACCGGGTTCTGGGGTTCATACTCCGGAACCGACCGGAAGGTGGCCGAAGAGGCCATCGACATGGTGGGCATAGGCCACATTGCCGACCGGCAGATGGGCGAGTTGAGCGACGGAGAGCGGCAGAAGGTGATGATAGCCAAGGCACTGGCGCAGCAGACACCGGTGATTTATCTGGACGAACCCACCGCCTTCCTCGACTTTCCGAGCAAGGTGGAGGTGATGAGGCTGCTCCACAGCATAAGCAGAGAGTCGGGCAAGGTGGTGTTTCTGTCCACCCACGACCTCGAACTCGCCCTGCAGCTGGCCGACACCGTGTGGCTTATGGACAGGGAGCGCGGCATCAGCACAGGCACACCCGAAGACTTGGCTCTCGACGGCACGCTCCCTGCGTTCTACAACCGCCGGGGCATCGTGTTCGACAAGGCCGCCGGCGTGTTCAGAGCGGACTGCGAGACGGTGGCAACCGTACAATTGGACGGTGCAGACGGCCCCCGCCGCGCCATGGCAGCCAAGGCTTTGCGCCGCAACGGCTACGCTTCCGGCGGCGACGGGGCTTTTTGCAAGGTGGAAGTCACGGGCTGCGGCTTCGCAGTGAGCCGGGAAACGGAGCGCAAAGAGGCCGCAACGGTGTCGGAGATGCTCGCTACAGTCAACGCCATGCGGCAGTATTCCGGCGCGGAAGAAACCGTTTCCAGGCGGCAGCCCGGAAAACTGTAAGCACAACGTCCCGGTTTGCTTACAGTACGCCTCCCGGTTCAGCCCGCAAAGAGCGGCTGCAAGCAAAAACAACCGATACGGTTTCAAACCGAAACCAGCCCGTTTGCGCATCGCAAACACGGTGTTTACGCATCGCAAACGGGCGGGTTATTGTGTCCAAAAGGCCGCCTTGCGGTCAGTAACCGCGCGAGATGACCACCGCAACCGTCTTCATCCGCACATATTCAAAGCTGACATACATGAAGCCGCCGTAGGGGTTGGACGCGCCATACGAGTTCTTCATTATGAAAAACCTGCCGCCCCGCCGGTCACGGGCGATGCCCACAACGGCCATACAGTGGTCGTCTGTGGTCTCAAACCGCTCGAACGCGCGCTGCCGGGCGGCCTGCGACAGGTCGCAACCCTGCGGCAAACGTGCAGTGCCAAGGGCAGTTGAGAAGCCCGGCTCGCTGACATCGCCCTCCCAACACACGCCCCTGTGCTCCCTCACCGCACGCTCCATGCGCTCCATCAGGGTGTCTATCGGCACGTTAAGGCACCGGTCACGGTCGAAATTGTCAGGCATTTCGAGGGCGAAACGGCTGCCAAACGGGTGGTGAGTGAAGCTCGTGAGAGCCTCATATTCCCCAGGCGCGCACACGCTCCGGGCAAATTCCTGCGGCGAATAGTCCGCTCCGAGCATATAGACCCGGCGAGGCTCGTGGCCGAAAGCGGCGTCCAGCATCTTCCCGACCGTGGCGTTGCTTGCCTCAAGCCCGCGCCCTGCGTTGGCCGCCGCCACTGTTCCCACGGCTATCTTGCGCGCCAGCACCGCAACATTGGCCTCACTGCCGTGGCGGTAGGCGTCGTAAGGCACCGCACCTTGGCTCTCTATCAGCCGCAGGGCGCGCATTGCCGTGCCGCGAGGGCGCACCTTGACCCTGCCGCAGGTGAGGTATGACTCCTCCGCCCCGGCCTCCAGCATCTTGCGGACGGTGTAGTAAGGGGAGAGATGTACGGAATCGCCGCGCCCTATGTGCTCGGTTTCTATGGCGGCAAGCATGGCGTAGATCCAGCAAACCGGGCTGCGCCCCTGGTCCTTCACGGGCGTTGAGGGGTTGAGAACCTCGGTTGTGAAGTTCCCGACAGGCCGTTTCTGTGCCGGATTGTGGCTGCACGCCGCAAGAAAGGCGGCCGCCGCTAACAGGAAAAAGGCTCTCATCGGGCGGGCAAGATGGGGTTTGCCGGCATTCTACGCACCCTCCTTGGCCTTGAAGGCAAGCGCATACATCCGCATCTGCTTGACCATTGCCAGCAAACCGTTGCTCCGCGTGGGGCTAAGGTGCTCCTTCAGCCCTATTTTCTCGATGAAATAGAGGTCGGCACCGAGTATTTCATCAGGCGTATGTCCGCTCAACACGCGTATCAACAGGGCTATTATGCCCTTGACAATCAGCGCGTCGCTCTCCGCAGAGAAGCGGATTACGCCGTCTGTATAGTCGGCTTGCAGCCACACACGGCTCTGGCAACCGTCAATAAGGTTGCTCTCTACCTTGTATTTCCCGTCGAGTGGCTTCTCGTCATTGCCCAAGTCAATGAGCAGCTGGTAACGGTCCATCCAGTCAGAGAGGTCGGAAAACTCCTCTATCACCTCGTCTTGCGCTTCGTTAATGGTCATATTCGTAGGTTAATCTGTTATGTTTGTCTTTTCAAGCCGGAAGAGTTTGTCGCTCGGACGCACCTTTTCCGGCACGGGAATGGACACGCGGCTGCCCTTGGGGGCGGTGTTTACGGGCTGCAGCTCGTAGCGTATCTCGGTGGCGTCGAGGTATATCACGCCCGTGGTGGGTCCGGTTATGAGCAGTTTGTCGCCCACCCGGAACTCCGAAGCATCGACTGTGAACTCTGCCACGCCGAGTTTGGAGAAGTATTTGACGCCTTTGCCTATATAGACCTTGCGTTCGGTGGCGCAGGAGCCGTAGTGGCGGTTCCATTCCCCAAGGGTCTGCCCCTGGTAGTAGCCGTCCCAGAAGCCCCGGTTGAACACTTTTGCCAGCCGGGAGTCCCACTGGTCCTTCTTCACCTCGTCGCTGAACGTGCCGTCGAGCACGCTCTGTATGGCTTCCTTGTAGCATTTCACCACGGTATAGACGTATTCAGACCCCCGGGCGCGCCCCTCTATCTTGAAGACCCGCACTCCGCTTGCCATCAGACGGTCGATAAAGCGCACCGTTTTCAGGTCTTTGGGACTCATGACGTACTTGTTGTCTATCTCAAGCTGGTTGCCTGTCTCGTTGTCGGTAACGGTATATGACCTGCGGCATATCTGTACGCACTCGCCGCGGTTGGCCGAACGCCCCGCATTGGCCAGGCTTAGGTAGCACTTGCCGCTGATTGCCATGCACAGTGCGCCGTGACAGAACATCTCGATGCGCACCTGGCGCCCGGAAGGGCCGCAGATGTTCTGGCTGACAATCTGCCTGTGGATGTCAGCCACCTGGTTCATGTCCAGTTCGCGGGCGAGTACGGCCACGTCGGCGAACTGTGCGTAGAAGCGGAGCGCCTCTATGTTGGATATGTTCAGCTGGGTTGACAGGTGTACCTCCATGCCTACGCTGCGGCAATAGACCATTACGGCCACGTCGCTGGCTATGACGGCGCTGATGCCCGCCCGCCTGGCCGCGTCAACTATGCCGCGCATCTGCTCCATGTCCTCGCCATAGATGACGGTATTCACCGTGAGATAGGTCTTTATGCCGTGCTTTCCGCACTCCAGGGCTATCTCCCGCAGGTCGTCAGTGGTGAATGTGCTGGCGGAATGTGCCCTCATGTTGAGCTTCTCTATGCCGAAATAGACTGAATCTGCGCCGGCCTGTATGGCTGCGGCAAGGCTTTCGCGCGAGCCGACGGGCGCCATGACCTCAAAATCCTCTGTAGTTGGTTTCACCATTGTCGTCTTGACGGTTTGTAAGTGCTGGCCTCTGCGGCAACAGGGCGCGCCCTGCGTGTGGGGAACGGCGGGTTCCCCGGACGCAAGCGGGGCATTTGCGCATCGCAAACGGTATGTTTGCGGTGGCCAAACGGTGCGTTTACGGGTCGTAAACGGCCGCTTTGCGTCTGCCCGGGTGCCGCTTGGCGGTTGCAAAGGTAACGCAAACGCGGTGAAAGAGCAAGACAAGCGGACTTTATTTTGCCTTTATGCAGCTGTCTGTCAGGCGGAAAACGGGCGAAATGTTTTGGCTTTATGTCCGTTTGCATTACCTTTGCATAAGGTAAGCTGCACTCGGACAACAGAGAGCAAGCTCTCTTGCCGCTCGTTTGCATTACCTTTGCATAAGGCAAGCTGCACTCGGACAACAGAGAGCAGGCTCTCTTGCCGCTCGTTTGCATTACCTTTGCAACACTACAAGGAGCCAACCATGAGAGTACTTATAGTAAATACAAGCGAAAAGACGGGCGGTGCCGCAGTGGCAGCCGGCAGGCTGATGGCGGCGCTGATAAACAACGGGGTGAAAACCAAGATGCTTGTGCGCCAGAAGGACACGGAGTGCATCACCGTAGTGGAGCGAAGGCACAACCCGTGGTGGGAGAGGCTGGCCATATTCGCCCACCTGCACTTCTCAAGGGAGCACCTTTTCGAGATAGACACGGCCTGCAGCGGCATTGACATAACCGCTTTGCGCGAGTTCAAGGAGGCCGACGTGATACACCTGCACTGGATAAACCAGGGAATGCTGTCGGTTGGCGGCATAAGGAAGATACTCGACAGCGGCAAGCCCATGGTCTGGACAATGCACGACGCATGGCCGGCCACGGCAATATGCCACTATACGCGCGGCTGCGGCCGGTTCAAGTCGCACTGCTGCCGCTGTCCGCTGCTTCCGGGCGGCGGTTCCAGGCACGACCTGGCCGACAGAGTGTGGCGGAGGAAACAAAAGGCGCTCGCCAACAGGCTCGTACACTTCGTGGCGTGCAGCAACTGGCTCGCCGGAGAGGCCAAGAAGAGCGCACTGCTCGCCGGACAGAGCGTCACATCCATACCAAACCCGATAGACACCCACGTGTTTTGCCCCGCAGACAAGGCCGCCGCACGCCTCGGACTGGGGCTGCCGGAAGACAGGAACATAATACTCTTCGTGTCGCAGAAGGTCACTGACAAGCGCAAGGGCATGGACTACCTTGTGGAAGCGGTGCGGATGCTCACGGAAAAACATCCGGAGATGAAGGGCAACACGGGCATCGCCATACTCGGAGGCCACTCCGAAGAACTCGCAGGGCGGCTGGATCTGCCCGTCTATCCGCTGGGCTACATCAGCGAAGAGCACAAGATAGCGGGCGCATACAATGCCGCCGACGTGTTCGTGTCGCCCTCGCTTGAGGACAACCTGCCCAACACCATCATGGAAGCCATGGCCTGCGGAGTGCCGTGCGTGGGCTTCAAGGTCGGGGGCATACCGGAAATGATAGACAACGGCAGGAACGGCTACGTTGCGGCACTGCGCGACGCCGCCGATCTGGCCCGTGGAATACACTGGACCCTGTGCACTGCCGACCGCAAAGCCCTGTCCGACGCCGCCCAGCACAAGGTCTCGCTCTGCTATTCGCAGCACAGCGTGGCCTTAAAGTATATAGAGGTGTACAACCAGGCCATCGCCTACAGACGCTACAAGATATGATCAAGTTCTCCGTAATAACCATTACCTACAACGCAAGCGCGGTGCTGCGGCGCACAACCGGCAGCGTTGCGGCGCAGGACCATGCCGATGTGGAGCACATAATCGTTGACGGAGCATCCACAGACGGCACGCTTGCCATAGCAGAGGAGTACGTCAGGCAGTCGCAGGCAGCCGGCAACGGCCACGAGACACGCCTCGTTTCAGAACCCGACAGGGGCATATACGACGCGATGAACAAGGGGTTGGCTCTGGCAACCGGCGACTACGTGGTGTTCATGAATGCCGGCGACACGTTCCACTCGCCCGGTACGCTCTCGGAAACGGCCCACGCAGCCATGACAGGCGACGACGGGGAACTGCCCGCAGTGCTCTATGGCGACACGGACATAGTGGATGGCAGCGGGAAATACATAGCCCACCGCCGCCTGACCCCGCCCGACAGACTCACATGGCGGTCGTTCAGACACGGCATGCTGGTGTGTCACCAGTCGTTTTACGCCCGCACGGACATAGCGAAGCGCACCCCCTTCGACCTGCAATACCGCTATTCGGCCGACGTGGACTGGTGCATACGCATAATGA
>CAVAPI010000026.1:0-26983 GCA_963590445.1 Lachnospiraceae bacterium
CGAGAAATTCAGCCCAATTATTTATGATTGCTAAAATTTTTAGCGGACAGCAATATTATAAAAAGCAGCTTGCTTTGGAGTACTAAACGGCCTGTTTACGCTCCCCGGACCGGCCTCTTTTTGCCCGTAAACGGACGGGACACGGAACCGACTGGCCGACAACGGGTTACGAAGCATGGCTTTCCCGCAGGTTTTCTCCCCAAAACATTCTTGGAAACAATGCGAAAAGGAGAGGAAACCGCTCCGTAAAACTTCCGGAAACGGTTTCCCCTCCTTTGCAAAACGGTATTGCCAGTACTGCCAAAGGGAGGCCTGACAGATACGAAACAGGGGTCTGCCCGACACAAACGCCGCGGCGGTAACGGCCTGTGCCTGACTTTAATACAGATAAGCCTTGAAGTTCTTCAGGCTACCCGGCGCTCCCTGCTCCATACGCGGCAGGTATTCGATGGCGCTTACGGTATATTCAGCCCCAAGGTCTATCACTATCAGGTGGGGGAAGGCGGAGTTCTTCTCCGTCTGCCAATAGGTTGACTCCTGCAAGTCGAACGCCTTGTCGCCTGTATGGTTGCCATTCTCGTTCTCGGAGTCGGCATACTTGACGCTCCACTGCTCTCTGCTGATGCGGCGGCCTTGGTTGTCGTCAAGATACAGTTCGGCTATTGCGAGCGAACCGCCCCCATGCGTGTCCAGACACTGGAGTGCGAGGTAGCGTCCCTTGGCCGGAGCGGCAAATCTGGCCGTCTGCCACCCGTTGCCCGGTGACATTGCGCCCACAAGCACGGGAGTTGCGGAGTTTAGGTCGGGCTTGTCGCCTATGTTGTTGTGCTTGTTGCTCTTCTCAAGCTGCAGCTTGTCGAGTTCAGGCTTGCCCTGTCCCCAGACAACCGGCTGCTTCGGGCCTACCACGTCGAGCACCACTACCTCGTTCTCGCCCTTCTTCAGCCACACACCGGGGCAGTAAAGGGTCTGCTGCGGGCCGATGCTCCATATCCGACCCAAGGGATGGCCGTTCACATACACCTGTCCCTTGCCCCAAGTCTCGAAGTTGAGGAACGTGTCGCCGGTCTTTTTCAGCCGGAACGTGCCGCGATAGTAGCCTGCCGCGCCTTTCCCGTCGCCGGGAGCCGACGCTTTGGCAAGGGCTTTCCGGGCTGTTGCGTAGTCATCAGGTATCAATGAGATGTTCCAGTTGTGCAGACTGTACGTCAGGGCGTGCCCTCCGCTCTCGGTTTCTATGGTTACGTTGTCGGTAATGCCCTTGAAATCCTTGATGGCACGCCCGAAATTGATGCGCCCCATGGCCTCTACCGTTATCGTAAGCCGCGCCCCGCTCCTGACAGGCGGCAGGCTAAGGGTCTTTTCGTTCTTCACTCTGTCTGTTTTCCCTATGTATTGGCCGTCTATAAAGACCTGTGCGAAGTCGTGGGCGTCGTTTATGGTGAGCTGACTGGGCGAGCCGATGGCGGGAAGCGTCGTTTCATAGATGGCGCTGCCCCACCCCATGTCCATATCCTCAAAGGTTTTCACGTCGGGGCTGGCAACTGTGTTGCTGATGCCGCACGCCAGAGGGGCAAACCCGGTCATTGCGAACCGCGGGACTTCCACTATCTGCGCCGGAGCCTTGGGTACGTCGGGCAATCTGGCCTCCGAATACTTCTGAAGGGTCTTTCTGAGCAGCCAGAACTTCTCGGTAGGCTGGCCGTACTCGTTGATTGGCGCATCATAATCGTAAGAGGTGACGTCGGGAGCGAAGCCCGGAGAGTTGGCGCCTGCCCAATGGCCGAAGCTCGTTCCGCCGTGTGTCATGTACAAAGAGAACGATATGCCCTTGGAAAGCATCTCGTCGATGCCGTCAACCATGTCCTTTGCGGGACGTGTCTCGTGGCGTGCGCCCCACTTGTCGAACCATCCGCTCCAAAATTCGGAGCACATAAGCGGCGTGTTCGGCCTGACCTCGCGCAAGCGGCTGAACTGTTTGTCGATGTCTGCACCGGTTCCGAAGTTCATAGTCCACACGAGATCAGGCAAAGCGTTGCGTTCAAAGTTTGAATTCCAGTCGCATTGGAACAGCGTCAGCCGGTTTTCTTCAGCGTCAGCCGCACTCCCGCCGGCAGGAGTCTTCCAGTATTTGCGCAAAACGTCACGTATCTTGCCCACATACTCCTTGTCTGTGCCGTAGCTTCCGTACTCGTTTTCCACCTGAACCATTATTATCGGGCCGCCATTCTGTATGGTCAGCGGCGACAACTGCTCGGCTACCTTCTGCTCAAACAGCTCCACACGCTCCATGAAGTACGGGTCAGGCTCGCGCAAGCGTATGTCCTTGTTGTGCTTAAGCAGCCACCAGGGCAAGCCACCCATCTCCCATTCGGCACAAACGTAAGGCCCTGGGCGCACTATCACGTACACTCCGTGCTTCTGAGCCAAGCGACAGAACTCTGCAACGTCGTTCTGGCCGGTGAAATCGAACTGGTTTTCCCTCTGTTCATGGATGTTCCAGAACACATACAGGCACACTGTGTTCATGCCGAGAGCCTTGCACATCCTTATCCGGTGCTCCCAGTACTGCCGTGGTATGCGCGGGTAGTGCAATTCGGCGGCCTTGACCACAAAAGGCTTGCCGTTAAGCAGGAATGTCTTGTCGCCTACGGTGAACGAACCGCCCTTCCGGGCAGCGGCCGATGCCGGCATTGGCAGTGCCACAAGTGCCATGGCTGTCATAAAGCCAAGCAACAGTCTTGTCGTATTCTTCATTTTACAGTTGTTTTTGGTTGGTTTCATATTTGTTTCAGGCATTTTCACCATCGGTTTGGGGTGCTTTCGCTATTGTTTCAGGCTGCTTTCAAATCCCGGTATTGTCGCTTTGACAGGCAAAAATACGGCACACATTATTGTAACAGGTACAGAAAACGTTATTTGTTGTACCGTTTTCGTTATTCATCCGCACCGGTGCCGTCCGCATTGCCGGCCTTTTCGCTGTCCTCAAGCCTTATGTTCTTGTCCACATAGTCCTTGACCAACATCCCGAACTCCTTCTTGAAGCACTGCGAGAAGTAGCGCGGCGTGGAGAAACCCACCCGATAGGCCAGCTCGTTTATGCGTATGTCAGGCTCACTCCCCAATATGCGGCACGCCTGTTTAAGCCTTATGCTGGTAATGAAGCCGGTTATGTTCTTTCCCGTCATGGCTCTCAGCTTGTTATACAGCGAGCTGCTGCTGACACACAGGTCTGTAGCGAGCTGTTCGCGCCCGTAATCACTGTCAGACAGGTGCTCCTTGATCTTGGCGATGGCGCTTTCGAGGAACAGCTTGTCGGGATTGCTGTAGTGTTGCTCCTCCACAACGAAGTCAGTCTGCGCTTCAAACCTCTGGCGGATGCGTTCGCGGTTGGCCATGATACTGTCTATGCGCACCAGAAGGTCGCCCAGCGAGAACGGCTTGGCTATATAGTCGTCGGCGCCGGCCCGGTAGCCCTGGTTGCGGTACTCGTTCTGCACCTTGGCCGTCAGCATTATGACCGGCAAGTGCGAGTATCCCGAGCTTCCCTTTATCCATTGCGTCAGCTCAATGCCGTCCATTACGGGCATCATCACGTCAGTCACCACCACGTCGAGTGCGGTTTTCTGTATAATCCGCCGCGCTTTCTCGCCGTTGGTGGCCGTCTTGACCTTGAAATGCGGTGCAAGCAGGTTCTCCATGAGCCTCAACAGCTCCACATTGTCCTCCACTAACAATACGGTATAACGCCTTTCCCCGTCGTTTTCGGCACGTTTTCCGCCATCGCCTGCGCCGTTTTCCGCCGCCGCCATTCCGTTTTCCGCCGCCACCCTGTCACTTTCCGCAGCCATCAGCCCGTTTTCCGCCGCCAAAGCGTCTCCACAGTCCGGCAAGGCCGCACCCGCCGTCTTTGGAGTGGCCGCCGGCGCATCGCAAACCTCGTCGGCGGCATAGCTGTCACGGTCTGTCGGGAACGTGACGGTGAAGGTTGTGCCGACGCCTTCCTCACTTTCGCACCGTATCTTGCCGTGATGCAGCCGTGTAAGGTCGCGCACGAGCGACAACCCGATGCCTGTTCCCCCGACATTCATCCTTCTGTAGTCGCCATCGAGGAATCTGTCGTAGAGATGCTTCTGTTTGTCCCTTGAAATGCCTATGCCGTTGTCAGCCACCTGCAGCTTTGCCGTGTTGCCGTCGGTGCATACGCTGAAGCTGACCGTGCCGTTTTCCCTGGAATACTTGACGGCATTGCTCAGCAAGTTGTATATTATCTTCTCCAGTTTGTCGCTGTCGAACCACGCTTTCGTGCCCATACAGTCTATCGACTGCACGAATTTCAGGCCGTGTCTGCCGAAGATGGGCATCAGGCTCTGCACCGTTTCCCGGCAAAACTCGCCGAGCAGTGCCTCGCTGGCCTTGAGTTTCAGCTTGCCGGCCTGTGCCTTCCTCACCTCAAGTATCTGCCTCAGCATGCGCGTCAGGCGGTTTATGTTGTTGTGAATGAGTGCCACGCGGGGGCCGGAGGCCGGGTTTTCGCACCCGATGCTGTCGGCTGTTGCCGATATGACGGTCAGTGGCGTGAGCAACTCGTGGGCTATGTTGGTGAAAACCACCGCCATTTGCAGACGGTTCTTCGTCTTGAGATGCCTGCGGTACCACATGGCTGCAAAGAACACGCACGCCACGGCCAGCAACCCATAGACTATGAACGCCAACACGGAGGCATACCACGGCGGAAGCACGCGTATTGACAAGGAATAGGGCATCTCGGTCCAGCGTCCGTCGCTGTCAGCGGCCTTGATGTGCAGCTTGTATTTTCCCGAAGGCATGTTCTCGAACGAAGCCTGCCTGACTGTCGCGTCAACGTAGTGCCATTCCTGGTCGTAACCCTCAAGAAAGTAGGCGTACTTGCACTCCTGGGTGTTGGTATAGGCCAGCAGGGCGAACTCAACGGAAAACTTGTTGACCGCCGACGGTATGGTTATCTCCCTCAAGTACTGCGGTGTGTATTGTCCGAGCCGCGCTTGTGTCGTGGAGTCAAGCTCTGCGTAGCGCCGTCCGTCTATTATCAGGTCGGTAACCACCACTCCGCTCCCCGCCGTCTGGCGCACTTTGCCTATGGCCTTGGTGTCTATGCTTATTATGTTGCCGCCCGAGCCGAACAGCAGTTCGCTTCCCGTGCGCAGACCGGACACCGGCAGGAATACAATGTCGCCCAGACCGTTCTCGCTGGTGTATGTAGAGTAGCCGACCCGGCCGTCTGCGCCCTCAGACAGGCACACCAGCGCATTGTCGGTGGTGAGCCACAGCCGCCGTGCGCCGTCTTCCTGTATGGAAAGCACGCGGTCAAGCGTCAGATGCAGACTGTTGCCGTAGTTGTCGAAACGGTTGGCCGTGCTGTCAAGGCGGAACAGGCCGCCGCTGTTGGATATTGCCCACACGTTATGGCGCGAGTCTTCCATGCACAGTATGGCATCGCTGACCGGGAAGTTGCCGTTCTGCGGGTTGAAATACTTGCACTGAGTAGAGCCGGGGCGCAACAGGCTGCCGCTGAGGCGCATGATTCCCTTGTTTTCGGTGGCCACCCACACGTTGCCGTTGTGGTCTTCGCTGATGCCGCACACGTTAATGTCGGCGCCAAACGTGCGGCTTTCGCCCGCAGGTGACAGGAATGTGAGGTGGTGGCGTTCGCCTATGGCCATTATCCCGTTGCGCAACCGGCACAGAGCCTTGACATAGCCGTCCCTGACGTACCGGCAGTTGGTGTAATTGCGCACTTCCGCCCTGCCGTCCTTCACGGCTATGATGCCGTGGCCGTTGCTTGCCAGCCACAGCTCTCCGGGTTGCCTCTCCGTAATGCACGATATGTGGGTGTGGGCGACGTTGTAGGGCAGCGAAGCCAGTGCCTTGGTGGCCCCGTTCTCCACCGTCCGGCGCGCAACCCGGTCGAACAGCACTATGCCGGAGGGGGCTACGGACAGCCAGAGGTGTCTTCCGTCGCCGGAATACATCGAGTGGATTCTGCGGCCTGACAACTGGCCGCCCAAAACCGGGATGACCGTGAACGGCGAGGGGCGGGTGTCTATGCGCAACAGGCCGTCATTCAGCGTCTGTACCCAGATGTTGCCGCTGCCGTCCGTGGCCAAATCAATCACATTGGCCAGCTTTGCACCGCCGCTGCCGCCTATATGGTCATAATAGGCGAAGCCCTTGCCTGTGTCGCCGGCATCGATTACGCCCACTCCACTGCGCGAACAGCTCCACACGGTGTTGCCCACAGGGTCGTAGATGAGCCTGTAGCTTGTGGAATGTGCCTTGTTGCCTTCATACAGGTCAACCACTCCCTTGTCGCTGGGGTCGCCCGGACGCGTCAGACACTTCACTCCGTCGCCCCAAGTGCTCACCCAAAGCCTCCCGGACGGGTCGAACATGAGCTGGTAGGTGGCCTCCATTTCGGAGCTTCCGCCGAGGCTGAAGCTGCTTACCTGCCGTCTTTTCCTGTCGTAACGGTATATCCGGTTCGACCACGTGCCTATGTATATGTCGCCGTTGGGCGCTTCGGCAAACGATTTCGCGCTGAATGTCCCCAGCCGGAGGCGCTTCCCGTCGTCGCCAACGGCCACCGCTCTGTCAGCCCCAAGGCTGGAAAACGTGCGCGTGTCGGGCCTGCAGCAGTCCACACCGCCGTCAGTGCCTATCCAGAGCGTGCCGTCGCGCGACACGAAGAGGGCGTATATCTCCCGTTTCGACGCGCCCTGCAGATGGTAGGTGGTGAACTTGCCGGTCGCCCTGTCCATACATACCAGTCCGTTGCGCGTGCCTATCCACAGCCGTCCGCCCTTGTCTTCGGCCAAAGAGAGCACCGAATTGTTGGGAAGCAGCCCCGGCGACATCGCATCGCTGCGGTATGTGACAAAGCGGTAGCCGTCATACGACTTGACACCCGAATTGGTGCCGAGCCACAGCATGCCGTAACGGTCAATCAACAGGCAGTTCTGCTCCACCGTGGCAGGGAGAAACGCCACGTTCACAAGCCGCATGGCCTGCGCAGGGTGCGGCTTTCCGGCTGCAAGTGCGGCAATCTGTGCAACGTACAAGGCCAATGCCAGTATCGTCAGGTGTATATGGCGCATCATACCCGTTGTTCTTTATCAGTGTAGCAACTGCAAATTTACTATATTATTGTTGTTTGCCAACCATAAAGGGGGCATTATGTGAGGGGAAGGCAGCCAGCCGGTTCCATAACCCGCCCGTTTACGGGTAGAAAGCGGGCGGTTTACGGGTCGCGAACCGGCGGGTTAAGAGCCGTAAACGGGCGGGTTGCGAAAACCGGACGGCTGTGGTTTGCCATGAAAAGCGGCAGGAGTCCTTTCAAAAAAGGCCGGGTTTCTTTCAAAAAAGGCTGTGGACGGCAATGGGCGATGCGGCATCCGAGGGGCGCTTCCCGTTTGGTTGACATTAGGGAAAGGCGCATAAAAACAGGGGGAGTCTGCACTCGCTTGTGCCAGACCCACCCCTAACTACTACTGATCTATTAACTAAAAAAACTAACTGCTTTCTTTATTCTTCATCATCCCAAAGGCCAAAGGCCCTGTGTCCCTTGCCTAAGGCATCCGTACCGCTGCCTTCCGTCGTGGAGACGGTCTCCGTATAGCTCTCAGGCTGTCCTCCGCTTCCTGCAAGCAGCTGGTTCTCGACTTGTATGCCGACTATTGTCAGCAACGGACAAACGTAGTATTTTCTTGTCTGTTTCATCTTTACTTCCTTTCCTCTGGTTTTTAGTAAACTGCCTTCTTGCCTTTCTTCACACAGACGCCCTTCTTGGGAGCTGTGACGCGCTGTCCGCCGAGCGTATATAGAGCGTCGGCCTTGCCGTTCACGCCGTTCCGCACGTTCTCGACGCCCGTAATTTCACCGCCAAACACGATGCTCAGGCCGTTGGCTGCGGCAGATGCCACAGTGGAAGCCACGGGCAGGTAAGCCTTTCCGGCGGCAAGCGTCATGCCGGAGGCCGGTACTTTGACGAAACCCGTTGCGTTGAGGTAGAACAAGGTGTTGCTTCCGCTCGTCTGTTCCAGCTGCGTTGCCTCAAGAACGCCCACCATGGCGTTGCCTTCATTGGCCTCCAGCGGGTTTGCCACGGCCACTTCCTCCTCGGCAGCGCCTCCATTGGCCGAGCGGAGCACCACGCCCTCGCCGGCTGCCACGGCGGTTACCTTGGTCATAGTGGCCGTACTTCCACTGACGGAAGCCTTGTAGGCAGCAATGCTCTTGGCGTTGGTAAAGTCCATCGGATAGCTTGGGCAGAACGTGGCCTTGCCTTTCTCCCCGACACTGACCGTCTGTGTGGTCACGGCATCACCGGTTTTGCGGATAATGACGTAGTCAAAATTGTTGGATCTGTCCGTCTCAGTACCATATTGTACCGTGGCTGTAGCTGTAATGTTGAGGGGTATTGACTTGACACCTGTATCTTTGTACGAAGCGACACTGGTGTTGTCAACATACATCGAGCAGTCCCGCACTCCGGAACTCAACATTGAATGGATGAACAACTCCATGGTATAGGCACCTGTCTCCAGTGTTGTCAGATCATATATGCCCTTATTATAAGTGCCCACGTTGCCACTTGAAGCCGTAACACTCGCCCCTGTGTTAAATTCCCGATAGCAAACAATGCTCTCATCCTTGGTGTAAGTGTAGGTCTTCGCTATGTCTTCCGTTCCCATTGTGACGGTTTCGCGGAAGTCGGTACGCCCCTCGCTGTCATTCAACACATAGAATGTGCCGTCTTTCTCTACAACCTTTGCCAGGCTAAACGCATAGTCCAAGCCTTCTTCCACCTCGGTTGTCTTTGCGCCAACAAGGGGGTTGCCTTCATTATCCACGATGTTGACAGTAACGCTGTGCTTCGTTACGGCATTGGGATTATATACTCTGATCTTATGTAACACACCGTTTGAAACGTTTGGCTGGAACACATACAAGTCAGCAGCGGCCTCTGTAGCGTTCGTAACAGTGACAGTCTGCGACGAGGTTATCTTGTTTTCATCCTTACCAAGGGTGAACGACACTGCCAAACGGCGATTATTAGTTCCTTTCCCCGTCACTTCTGCAATATATCCTGCGGGTACGTTCACCTTAACATAATTGATGCTGCTGGAGGCATCGACCTTTCCGTTAAAATACACGCCATCATTCCATTTTGTCCCCCCCCCACATTGGAAGTAAAAGGTCACTCCCGTTTCCGAAGTCTCACCGTTTTCGTTATAAGTGTAGGCTGTAGCCTCGTCTGTGCCGACTATTGTCTGCGTTCCCCATACGCTTGTGTCGGTGAAGTCGTAGGTTATGTCGTCAGACGTTGACGTTTCCGATGCCATGACCGCCGTTATCGAGGCCAAGAGGCATGACAATGAAAGTAGTTTCTTTATCATCTTACTGTTGTTTTAGGTTATGCTTTTATTGTTTAGCGGTTCTCTTTCCGGCTTTAACGCTGCCGCAATCACACTGCAAATATCGGTGTAATGCGGCAGCGGAAGTATTCATTTTTGTACGAAAGCCTCGGAAAATCGTCCGCAAACAGGCTATTTCAAGGTATATACAGCTATGGAATAGGGTGGCAGAGTGACCGTTCCGCCCTTGCCGAGCCTCACTTTCGATGTCTGCGGCACTATGTTGCGCGGGGCAGTGACGGTGTTAGTCTGCTGCGGATTGGCGGCTTTCAGCTCCGTCTTCTCCACTTTCGACAGCTTGCGGCCCGGAATTTCAACGGCAACCTGCCGTGCTTCGGCTGTGGGATTGATGAGTTTCAGATAGACTTTGCCGCTCTTGGAGTCGAGAGTGGCACTATGGAACACGCTCGGAGTGGTGGTCTTCTTGCCGTTAACGGAGTCTGTCTCGTTCAGATAGTAGCTCATTGTAGGCACATCTGCCTCGGTTACGGGCACTATACGGTCGCCCACATTGCCGCCGAACATCACCTGGGCGTAGTATGACGGCGAGCCATAGGCCGAAAGGGCATCGTAGCCGATCAGGTTGCTGCGCCACTGCATGGCCAATGGGTTGACATTGACAAACAAGGGTGCATAGCACGACATGATAACCACGTCGGAGTTCTTCTCCACACCGGCCATCCACACCGCGTCACCCAAGGCCGCATTCATGTTAGTGGTAGGCACGCCCTCGCGAGTGGCCCACTCTCCGGCAAAGACCTTAACGCCCTTGCGGTCGTAACGGTCATAGCGGTGATACTGGCGGAACATATCCTTGGCCGAACGGTATCCGTGCTCGTCAACGATGTCAACCTTTGGCACTACTCCCTCGCGCGGATACTTGCGGAAATAGCTCTCGCCGGTGGTACAGATAATCTCCAGCTGGGGGTAAGCCTTGCGGATTGCGTCGTAGAACTGCTTGTAGCGCATGGTGTAACTGCCATTGTGGTCGAAGCCGTCCTCATTGCCAATCTCCACAAAGCGCAGGGGGAAGGGTTCGGGATGGCCGTCGGCGGCACGCCGTGCGCCCCATTTCGTGTCGGTACTGCCCATGACATACTCTATTTCATCAAGGGCGTCCTGTATGAAAGGCTCAAGAAACGGCCCTTCAACATAGTCACGGTTGAGGCAATAGCCGGCAAACAGGCCAAGCACAGGCTCGGCTTCCAATGCCTCAGCCCACTGGAGAAACTCCAGCAACCCCATACCGTCGGTTGACGGATAGCCCCATGGCGAGTAGTGACCCTCACGCTTGTCAGGGTCGCCTATGGTCTTTTTCCAGTCGAAACGGTTGCGAAACTCGTTGCCCTCAAGGTAATTGCCTCCGGGAAGGCGCAGGAACTTGGGGCGCATGGCACGCATCATCTCCATCAAGTCGGCACGCAGCGGCAGCCCTTTATAGAGTGGCGGAAACAGAGTGACGCGTCCCAACCAGAAGTTGGCCTTGCCGCTGGCCGTAATGACCAGCTTTGCGTCCTTTGTGTCGGGAGCGTCGGAGCCTGTCTGCAAGGTATAGCTCACCTTGCGCAACTCATTGGAAATGCCGGTGACGGTAGTCTTGGCAAAGGTGCGGCTTCCGTCGCTGCTCATCAGGGCGATTGTCAGGCCGGTACCGGGCTTGTCGGTCTTGACAAACAGTCCGCCTGTATAGGTTGTGTTGCCGCGTATCGGGAAGCCCCAGTAGCCGTCGTTGACGAGAGCCGCCCTGCCGGCATCCTTAACCTCAAACTTCAGAGTCCACGGGTTGGCCGCATTGACGGGTACAGTGCGGTCTATGTCGGCCACAGCTGCGGTACTGTCGCGCAGCCACCAGTACTTGTTCGTGCGCAACTCCACATCACCGAAGCGTTGGTTAAGCTCGTTTTGGCGCAGATACTTGTAGCCGTCGCGGAACGAAGGGTTGCGTACCAGTTGCGAATAGAGGCCTCCGTCATAGGAGAAGTTTATCTCTTCGGTCATAAGTCCGTAGAGGCGCGGGCTGACCTCGGCCTTTGCCTGATCGGTATGCAGCATCAGCCGCATCTGAGCCTGCGCCACAGCCGTTCCAAAGAGCAGGGCGAGGGTCAAAAGGTGTGATTTTCTCATTTTTTATATACTTATTATTGCATTTAGATTGTGTGTTACGGTTGTCCGAACGGTATGGCTTCACTCCTGCCCCGTCCCTTTACAAGTCTATACCCAGCTTCCGCAAGTCCTTGCTGTCGGAACTGTTGCCCACAAGCAGCGTGTAGCGTCCCGGCACACGGCACATGGTATTGGTAGAAGGGTTCCACCACTCCAGTTGACTGCCCGTCAGGGTGAGCGTCACCGTGCGGCTTTCGCCACGGCGCAGGTGCACACGCCGGAAGGCACGGAGCGTCTTGGCGGGTGCGTCGGCGGTGTCGTCGTCCTTGTGCAGATAGACCTGTACTACCTCATCGCCGTCCGTTTTGCCCGTATTGGTCAGGGTGAGCGCAACGTCAACACCGCCGTCAGCACGCAACGTGGCCTTCGGGCGGCTCTGCCTGAACGTTGTGTAGCTGAGACCATAGCCAAAGGGATAGAGCGGACGGCTCTTCAGATAGCGATAGGTGCGCCCCGCCATGTCGTAGTCCTCATAGTCGGGCAGCTGGCTCTCGTCCTTGTAGAACGTGACGGGCAGTTTGCCGCCCGGATTGTACTGTCCGAACAGTACCTCGGCCACGGCCTGGCCGCCAGCCTGGCCGGGATACCAAGCCTGAAGGATGGCGTCGCAGAGCTTCTGCTCGGGGCCAAGAGCTATAGAAGAGCCTGAACAGTTTACCATAACGATGCGCTTGCCGGCACGGCGTATGGCTTTCATAAGCCGCCGCTGCACGTCGGGCAACTGTATATTGGTGCGGTCGCCGTGATTAAAGCCGGGCAGACTGACACTGCTCTGCTCACCCTCGTACTCGCTGCTGATGCCTCCGACGAATACAACCACATCCGCATCCTTCACCCGGGCAACGGTTCTGTCTATATCCACCGCATTCTTGAACCCTATGTCGAAGCGCAGCTCCGCATCGCCGATGGTATATTCATACTCGATGCGCAGGTTATAGGTCTGCCCCTGCTTCATCTCCATCTTGAAGTGGCGGAAGCGCGAGCGCAGGTTCTTCCATTGCGTCACCTGCTTGCCATCCACGAACATACGACCGTTGCCGCAGGAGTAGAAATCGAAATAGACTGTGCCGCTCTGCTTGGGAGTGAACTGGCTCTCATAGGCCGCCGAGAAACCGGTAAGGTTGACGTTGGGCGCAAAAACATGGGCGCCAAGCGTGCAGAAGCGGAACGGTGTAGGCACAAAGGTGTTGACATCGGGCTGGCCGGAGCGATCGATATTGTTCCAATAGGAGGCTCGGAAACCCGTGCGGCCGTCCGCCTTGCAGTCATCAAAAGCACTTTCAAACACCGTTTCCTCCACCCATGAGCAGCCGGGGTCGTAGATTAGACTGTCACCGGGACGCAATTGGCGGCGTATGCCGTCGAGTATAGTTATGGTATAGGGCGGTGCACCGTTGTAGTTGCCCCACAGCATCATCGAGTCGGCGGCATTTGGGCCTACCACAGCGACCGTCAGTCCGTCGCCGGCCTTGAGCGGCAGGGCGTTACCCTTATTATACAGCAGTGTCATTGACTGGCGCGCCATCTCCAAGGCGGTCTCATGGTTGGCCTTACCGCCCACCACAGAGTACGGAATACGTGTCCATTCCACCTCCGACTTGGGCGCAAGGTCGCCCATAAGGATGCGTGCCGTGAGCAAGCGCACCACCGACTCGGTTATCTGTCGTTCGGTTATCTGTCCTGCCTTGACGGCTTCGGTCAGCGTCTTGAACTTGTTGCCGCACTCAACGTCAGTTCCGCCGATGACAGCCGCAGCCGACGCTGCCTGTGCGTCCTTATATACGCCGTGCGCCTTGTCGTTATAGAGGTCGGAAATGGCATTGCAGTCGGTGACGACCAAGCCCTTGAAGCCCCACTCGCCGCGCAGTATATGGTTCAGGTACCGCCTGTTGCTGCAGCAAGGCTCGCCGTCAATACTGTTGTAGGCGCACATCACCTCGCGCACATGGCCATCGACCACCGCCGTCTTGAACGCCGGCAGGTAGGTCTCCCACAGATAGCGCGGATTGAGGTTCTCCATATTCATCTGATGACGCTTGGCTTCAGGGCCGCTGTGTACGGCATAGTGCTTGGCACAGGCGTGGAGCTTGTCGTAGGGAGCGTCGTCAGGCCCCTGCAAGCCACGGATTACCTCCAGTCCCATCACGCTCGTCAGGTACGGGTCTTCGCCATAGGTCTCGATTCCGCGCCCCCAGCGAGGGTCGCGGAATATGTTTATGTTCGGAGTCCATGCGTTCAGTCCTTGATAACGGTTGCGCAGTCCCTGGCTGTCGGCCTTCTCGTGCTTGGCGCGCATCTCGTCGGACACGGCAGAGAACACCTTGTTGACCAGCAGAGGATTGAACGAGGCCGCCATTCCTATGGGTTCGGGGAACACGGTGGCAAGCCCCGTGAAGGCTACTCCGTGCAGTGCCTCGTTCCACCAGCAGTACTGTTTCAGTCCAAGCCGCTCAACGGGAGCCGAAGTGTCAACCATCTGCATCACCTTCTCCTCAAGCGTCATCTGCGAAGCCAAGCTGCGCGCCTGTGTCTCCGCACGTTTCCATTTGGCCTCGGCGGCGGGTGTCGCATGCTGCCAGCGGTCGTTTTCGGCCGAAACCGTGGCGGCAAAGCCTGCCAGCACGCCTGTCAGGCAAGCCGATTTGATTAGTTTCTGTATGCTCATCATACGCTTTGTTGTTTTTATATAGTGTTTTAGGTTTGACCCATTGTGCTTTCGCCCATTTATCATCAGGCTCGACCGTTCATGTTTTCGCCCTGCAAAATTATCCGGGCACGCCCCCTTACGCACTGAAAAACGTACAAAAGGCTCGCTTTTTGTACGCCTGCCGAAAAAGACCATATACATTTCCCGAAAGATTGCATATATCTTTTGAAAAGATCGCATATGTTTTCGGCAAAGATTGCATATACCTTTTGGAAAGATCTATATGATTTTTCCGGAGCAGCCTGTCTCCGGTTAAAACCGCAACAGGCAAGTTGGGCACAAAAGGCTGGACCGTTTTCACCGTTTTACCAAACACCTACAAATTATTAGGGCATACCAATACGGTTTTAACGGGTTTTGCTTACTTTTGCATTACTGATATTATAAATGTATGGCCAACAAAGGATTGAACTGCCGGAAGAGGTCGCCACAAACACTGCTTCCGTCAACAAGCATACAAAACGACTTGCGGACAAAAGGATATGTTCAACGTTCGGAAAAAGACGGAATGCGGCGGCTTGCCATAACGCCTTCCGTATAGGATCTTTTGCAAAGGCCCCTTAAATGGCAGATGGGCATATGCCCTTAAGTGCTGTTTTTCTGCAAAGCATGCCCATTCAATGTATGACATATGACACAGACTTGCAGCTTAAAGACGAAAGGGCGCACGGAATGAGACGGTCAAACACCCCCGACAGGCGGCTCCCTTGATGTTTTTACCTATATTCGTATCTACAAACGACCATTCTCCAATGATAAACAAGCCACGACTTATCATAACGGCACTGCTGGCAGCCATGATGGCTACGGCCTTCGGGCAAGGAAGCAGCATGCAGGACTTCCACATCAGGCGGCTTACCACCCGCGACGGACTGACAAGCAACTACATACGCAGTATGGTGCAGGACAACAAGGGCTACCTTTGGCTCGGTACGCTCTACGGTCTGTGCCGCTATGACGGCTACCGCTTCGTTCCATTCACCCACTCCAACAGCGGCAACGACTCGCTCCTGCTGGAAAACCGCATACTCAACCTCAGCCTGAACCCCAGAAACGGACTGATGATCATACGTCTGCGCGGCAATTTCATAAGTTGTTATGATACCGGCAGGGAGGTTTTCCTGAAAATCCTGCCCAACGGCAAATTGCAATACAAGCACTTGTGGTTTGCGCCCAACGGCGACACGTGGCTCTTCACGTCGCCCAAGGACAGCCATTGCAGGCTTGTTTACCGCAACGGCGCACTCTCCACATATTTATTCCGTAACGAAACGGAAGCCAGGAAGAGCGGTTTTGCCCCAAAGGACGACCGCACCGACATCGGGGTCAAGGGGACGACATACAAAGACAACCGGGGCAGACTGTTTGTAGCGGACGACTACGGCAACCTATACTACAGAAACGGCAAGGGAAGGCTGCTCCGCTGGCAGCTGCTGACCAAGGAAGAGCGCGAAAAGGACGTGACTTTCCCGTTCAACATCGTATCCACAGCCAAGGGAACGGCCTGGGTGGCGTCACGACACGGCAGGTTGTTTCAGCTGAACCTTAACACCGGCGAGCAAATGCACGACTCCGCACTGCAGCAACAAAGCATCCAGGGGAAAAACCTCGCCGTGATGATAGACAAAGCCGACAACATCTGGCTCTCGCAGGAGTATGCCGGACTGGTGCAACTGTCGGGTATGCCGGAAAGCATACGCGAGTACGCAACCATTAGCGACGCGCCTCTGCAAGACCAACCAACGCTCAGACTGTTGCCGAGGGTACAGGGCGACATCATAGCCGTATGCCAGCAGGACCCGAGATGGACGGGTACGCGCAAGCGGGGGCTGTTCTTCGACGGGCAACACTACACCGCCGGGCCTAAAAACCGGCAGGGGCTGCACTCAAACAAGATCACTGCCATATTCAAAGACAACAAGAGCCGGATATGGATAGGCACTACCGACAGAGGCTTCTATCAGGCTTTGCCACAGCAGGACGGCAGTTACAAGTTCAGACTTGTGCCGGAGGTGGGCATGGAAAATGTCAATACGGTGTGCCAACTAAGCGACGGCTCCATAGCGGTGGGCTGCATGGAAGTGGGACTCATCGTGTTTGATCCCGAAAGGAAGAACAGCGCAAGGCAATACAAGACCGAATTTGACGGCAACGGCAACATCGACGTGCGCTGTATCATGGAGGACAAGGAGCACAGGCTTTGGGTTTCCACCATCGGCGCAGGCCTTTTCCGCAGCACAGGCAGCGATTTCAGGAACCTGACATTCAAGTCCATGCGCGATCAGGAGAACTTCAGCCCTGCGTTCAACTCGGTTGAGAGCATCATCAGCGACCGTCAGGGCAACGTGTGGATAGGTACTGACGACGGAATCATATCATACGGCATCAACAGCCAACGCTTCAACCGTTTCCTGCTGTCGCCCGAGATGCTGGGAAACGTGTTCTTGGAGCAGAGCGCCGGGCAGATGCCGTCGGGCGAACTGGCCTTCGGCACACGCGGAGGCATCATCGTGTTCGACCCGGCGGCAGTGTTGCGGTCAACCGTCACGCCGTCTGTCACCATCACCAACATCCTTGTGAACGGCCAACCGATAAGGAAGCTCGACGGAAACACATTCTCCGGCAGTTCAAAGGAGATAACCCTGGGTGCGGAACAGAACACTCTGACATTCCATTTCTCCGACTTCAAATACGACGAGGTGCTCCTTACGGAGTATTCCTATATGCTTGAGGGTCACGACTCGCATTGGAGTCCGCCGTCACACGACGCTCAGGCTGTGTTCCAGAACCTGAAGCCGGGCAACTACCGGCTGCTTGTCAGAGCCTATTCGGGCAACACCAACGAGCAATGTCCGGTAACTGCACTCGACATCTGCATCAAACCGCACTGGTGGGCCGCATGGTGGGCATACATTATATATATAGTTGCAGCCGGCGCGGCATCGCTTTATTTCTACCGTCATGCCAAGACGCTGTACCGACTGCGCCAGAGAATCACGCTGGAGCGGCGCATGACGGAGTTCAAGTCACAATTCTTCATCAACGTTTCCCACGAGTTCCGCACACCGCTCACCCTCATAAAGGGGGCAATGGACAGGTTGGCCGCAGTGGAGGACACACCTGCGGCGGCCAAGGCTCCGCTCTCGGCAATGAAACGCAGTGTCCAGCGGTTGATGCGCCTCAACGGTGAGCTGATGGAATACCACCGTATGGAGAACGACAAGCTGCATTTGCGCCTGCAGGAGGTTGACATAGTGGCACTGTTGAGGGACATAGCCGACAATTTCCGCATTGCTGCGGAGAGCAAGGAGCTGGGCTTCCAGTTCATCCCGTCCGCCAACAGTCTGAAAGTGGCCGTTGATGCCGACAAGATAGACAAGATTGTGTTCAACCTCCTGTCCAATGCGTTCAAATATACGCCGCGCCACGGATCGGTAATGATGACTCTGCGGTGCAAAGACGACAATCTGCTGGAGATAAGGGTGGCCGACACGGGCATCGGGATAGCCAGAGACCAGCAGGAAAAGCTGTTCGAGCGGTTCAGCCAAGGCAACGTTGCGGCAGACAGCATGGGCATCGGACTAAACCTGACCTGGGGACTGGTGAATGCGCACAAGGGAACGATGCACTATGAGGACAACCCCGGCGGCGGCAGTGTGTTCGTTGTCACCCTGCCAACGGACAGGAGCGCATACAAGGAGGGCGACTTTGTGGTTGGCGGAGAGGCGGTCTGCCAGCATAAGCAGGGTTCTGAGGTTCCATATACCGAGATGCCGGCGCAGCCAATGAACGACATCAAGGTGCTTGTGGTGGAGGACGACGATGATGTACGCGACTTCATCAAGCAGGAATTGTCGCGGTTGTTCACCGTCCAGACGGCCATCAACGGCAAGGAAGCCCTCGACATGATAGCCGCAGAGGTGCCGTCGTTGGTTCTTACCGACATACGTATGCCCATCATGGACGGCCTTACACTGCTGAAGAAGATACGTGCCGACGGTAACCTGTTTGACCTTCCCGTAATTATGCTCACCGCTTTCAGTTCGGAAGAGAAGCAGTTGAAGGGCTTGGAGTATGGTGCTGACGCATATATCCACAAGCCTTTCAGCGCCAAGATGCTCTGCGCCACATGCGTAAACCTGATAAACCGCCACCAGAAAGTGATGGAGCAACTGACCAAGAAGCAGCACCTGCAAGCCGCGATGCAATCATCAGAAGCAGCAAAGGATGCAGACACACCACAAACAGCGGAAACTGCAAACGCGAAAGAGTCCGCCACGGTTGTGATACTGACATCGGAGAGCGACAAGAAGTTCATCCTTCAGCTCGACCGACTGGTCAGCGAGCGCATAGCAGACGCCAACTTGTCGGTGGACGATTTGGCCGCTATGTTCAAGATGGGACGCTCCAAGTTCTACGAAAAGGTGAAAGCCACCACGGGAAAGACACCTAACAACTATATTCGCGACTACCGTATGGAGGCGGCATGCCAGCTGTTGGAAGACGAAACCCTGACCGTGGCCGAAGTAGCATATAAGGTTGGCTTCAGCGACCCCTTCTATTTCGGCACCTGCTTTAAGCGGCAGTATGGCATAACGCCGTCCAAATACCAGAAAGGCGAAAGACCTGTTGCGCAATAGCACCGCAGTTGTCCAAAAGAACGGAGGCAATTTCACAAAGAAAACGCGCGCACCTACTACATAGCCCATATACAGAGCAGTCAAAGCCCAATATCTTTGATAATGCTTGGAGGCCTAATAAACGCTTCCATTAGGAATTAGGCAAGTTTCCAATAGGAATTAGACAAGTTTCCGATGGAAATCTGCCTAATTTCGTAATCAAGGATTTCTTTTGGCGGTATGGGCATGACCCATACCACTCCCTTTATTTCCGCCCGTCCCCGCAAAAACGTTTGAAGCTGCATTGGACAATAATCTATCTTTTCGGATTATTTTCACGCTATAAAGATATTGTTTGATATAATTTCGCCTGCACAATTAAAACTAAAGCAACGATATTAAAAACTTAAAAGCGACAACAAGACAATGACTTCAAGAAACCTGAAAAACCTATTGCTCCTCCTGATGATTGCCGGAGGATGCCTGACAGCGGCGGCGCAGCGCGTAAAATACAATTTCAACCTGGACTGGCATCTGACAGTCGGCGACACGCCGGCCGAGAAGCACCTGGCCGCACCCTCGGGACAGGGCAAGGCCGTCACCCTGCCCCACGCCCTCAACGAAGACGAGGCGTTCCGGGTAAGGCAGAACGAGCTGACCGACACCGTGGCGTGGTATGACAAGACCTTTACCCTGCCAGACGGTATCGAGCAGAAGAAGGTTTTTATCGAGTTTGAGGGTGTTAGGCAGTGCGCCGACGTATATGTCAACGGCAAATACGTGGGCTATCACGACAACGGAGTGATGGCCTTCGGCTTTGACATCACACCATATATAAAAGGTGGGGAAAACCAGATTGCGGTAAGGGTGGACAACCGGGCCACCTATGTTGAACGTTCGTCGGGAGTGAAGCACCAGTGGAACGACATGAGCTTCAACGCCAACTATGGAGGAATCAACAAGAACGTCAACCTGTACGTGACCGACAAGGTCTATCAGACGCTTCCCCTGTACAGCAATCTCGGTACAACAGGCACATATATCTATGCGAGCGACATAAACGTGAAAGGCCGCAGGGCAACGGTAAACGTGGAGTCGCAAGTGAAGAACGAGAGTGGAAGGCCGCAGACGGTGAGCCTGAAAGTGGCCGTGACCGACATGGACGGCAAGCAGATAGCCACCTTTACGGGAGGCAAGCAGACGGTAAAGGCCGGCGAGACCGCCGTGCTGAAGACCGCCAAGAAACTGTCGGGACTGCACTTCTGGAGCTGGGGCTACGGTTATCTGTATGATGTGAAGACCTCTCTCGTGATTGACGGCAAGGCAACGGACAACGTCGTGACACGCACCGGCTTCCGCAAGACCCGTTTTGCCGACGGAAAGATATGGCTCAACGACCGTGTGCTGATGGTGAAGGGCTTTGCCCAGCGCAGCACCAACGAATGGCCGGCGGTGGGAATGGACCAACCGGCATGGATGAGTGACTACAACAACAGGCTTATGGTGGAGTGTAACGCCAACACTGTGCGCTGGATGCACATAACACCGTCCAAACAGGAGGTGGAGAGTTGCGACCGTATGGGACTGATACAGGCCATGCCCGCCGGCGACCATGAGAGCGATTGCGAGGGAAGGCAGTGGAAACAGCGCGCCGAAGTGATGCGCGACGCCGTCATCTACAACCGCAACAACCCGTCAATACTGTTCTACGAGGGTGGAAACGAGAGCATCTCGCGCGACCACATGATTGAGCTTGTGGACATCAAGAAGCAGTATGACCCCAATGGAGGCCGCGCCATGGGCAGCAGAGAGATGCTCGACATACAGGAAGCCGAATACGGCGGCGAGATGCTCTATATCAACAAGAGCCGCCAACATCCCGTCTGGGCTATGGAGTATTGCCGTGACGAGGGCTACCGCCTGTATTGGGACGAATACAGTTATCCTTGGCATCACAGCGGCAACGGCCCTTATCTGCGCAAGGCTCCAGCGCCAGACTACAACCAAAACCAAGACCGCCTGACCCTAAACCAGGTGAAGGCGTGGTATGACTTCTGGCGCGTCAGACCCGGCATGGGCGAACGCGTGTCGTCGGGCGGCGTGAAGATATGCTTCACCGAGTCGAACACCTACGGGCGTTCGGAGTTCAACTACCGCGTCAGTGGCGTGATGGATGCCATGCGCATAGCCAAGCCGGGCTACAAGGCTCATCAGGTGATGTGGAGCGGTTGGGTCGAGAACGACAAGAAGCAGACCGCCATCATAGGCCACTGGAACTACCAGCCGGGCATAAAGAAGGACATCTACGTGATAAGCAACTCGCCCTTTGTTGAGCTGTTCGTCAACGGCAAGTCGGTGGGCAAGGCCGAGGCGGAGTACGACTTCGTGCACACCATAAAGGATGTGGAATGGGAGCGGGGCAGCATCCGCGCCGTGGGTCTTGACCAGGGCGGCAACGTGGAGTCGGAAGACGTGATTGAGACCGCCGGACAGGCCGACCACTTGCAGCTGTCGCTCATAAAGAACCCGGCAGGAACCAAGGCCGACGGCAACGACATCGCAATGATACAGGTGGAAGTGGTTGACAACAAAGGCCGCCGCTGTCCGCTTGATAACCGCTTCATCAACTTTGAAATGACCGGTCCTGGCGAGTGGCTTGGCGGCATAGGCAAGAGCCAGAACCTTGACAACTTCATTCTTGACAAGAGTCTTCCCGTGGAGTGCGGCGTAAACCGCGTTATGGTGCGCTCCACAAGAACCGCAGGTCATATCACGGTAAAGGCCACAGCCAAGGGGCTTGCTCCCGTAGAGGTGGCCTTCGATACCGAAGCCATCGACGACAACGGCGGACTGTCAACCTACTTCGGCGGCAAGGTGCAGCCATCCTACCTCGAATGTGGCGAGACACCCTCCACCCCATCCTACTCCGACCATCTGCGAACCATAGGCATAGAGAGTGCCACTGCCGGATACGACGCTGAAAACGCCAAACTGAGCTTCGACGACAACGAACTGTCGGAATGGAAGAATGACGGCAGGGCAAGCACGGCATGGATTACCTACACTCTGAAGGAGAAGGCTCGCATTGACCAGATAGACATCAAGCTCACGGGCTGGCGCCGCCGCAGCTATCCGTTGGAGATATACGCCGACAAGACACTTATATGGAAAGGCCACACCAACAAGTCGCTCGGCTACGTACACCTTGACATAGCGAAGCCGTGCGAGGCCAAGACCATAACTATAAAACAGACCGGCGCAGCTACGAGCAAAGACGGATACAGCGGAATAGTTGAGGTGGCAGCGCCAACCGCCGGCGAGCTTGACCTATACAAGACTCCCGACAGCGACAAGGTGAACAGTGAACTGCGCATAGTGGAGATAGACTTCCTGCAAAAGACAGACACCAACAACAAAGGCACAAAGAGCAAAGGCGCAAAGGACATCTAAACAAGCCTAACCCACCATGAATATCAGAACAATGACGCTTGCGGCTCTGATGGGAGCCGCAAGCACTGCGGCACAGGCCGACGACAAGTCATACGAAGACCGCGCCCTATGGGGATCAATAGCCAACACTCCCTCAACGGGAACCATTGCCATTGGCGACAGCTACACCCAGGACTTCAACAAGATACTCATCTCGTGGCGTATGCTGCCGGGGGACAACGAGAACACATCGTTCGACCTCTACCGCAAGGTGGGCGACGGCAAGGAGTACAAGGTTAACGCATTTAAGGCCATCACGGCCACCAACTACCAGCTGACCCCCGGAACCACCAAGGGCGACCAGACTTTCCGCCTCACCTACCATGGCGACACGCAGACCATCGACGCCTGCACTATGAAGCAGTCGCAGATAGACAACCGCTTGCCGTACATCTCCATCCCCCTGCAAAGCACGCTCGACATCAACGACACCATCAGGTATTGCGCAAACGACGTGAGCGTGGGTGACATCGACGGCGACGGACAAATGGAGATTGTTGTGAAGCGCATTATGAACGTGGCGCACAACCTAAACATACGCCATCCGCTACTGTGGGAGGCTTACAAGCTCGACGGCACGTTCATGTGGCGCATCAAGTCGGGCCCCAATACCATGACTGGCAACATGACCTCGTTTGCCATTGCCGACTTCGATGGCGACGGCAAGGATGAGATTGGCATGCGCACGGCTGAGGGGATGGTGTTTGGCGACGGCGACGAGATACCAGACACCGACGGCGACGGCAAGACAGACTACCGCCGTCCGGAAAGCGACCTGTGCTCGGCTGGCCCGGAGTTTCTGTCAATCATCGACGGTACTACAGGCCGCGAACTGGCTCGCACCGACTATATCAGGCGAGGCAAGAGCGACGACTGGGGCATTGCCGGCACGCCATGGAAACTTGCCAACTCCCATCGTATAGGTGTGGGCAGCTTCGATGAGACGGGTTTGCCCTCGGTAATCCTCGGACGTGGCGTTTATGGTCGGTCTGTTATCGAGGCATGGGACTGGCGCGGCGGACAGCTGACGCGCCGATTCCACTTCGACACCAACGACGATGCCTATGGCAAGGACGGCAAGCACAACAGCACATATGCCGGTCAGGGCAACCACTCCATAAGCGTTGCCGACCTCGACGGTGACGGATTGGATGAGATATTCTACGGTTCGATGGCTCTTGACCACGATGGTGTCGGCTTGTGGAACAGTCAGCTGGGTCACGGCGACGCCAACCACGTGGGCAAGTTCCTGACCGACAGGGAGGGGCTGCAGTGCTACCACTGCCTTGAGAACGGCACTACCGAGGTGGCTCTGCACGATGCGAAGACGGGCGAGATAATATGGTCGCAGTCGTCAGAGCAGGATGGTGACATGGGACGTTGCTGCGTGGGCGACATAGACCCCAACTCTCCGGGCTGCGAGTTCTGGAAGTTCCGCAGCAATGCCTACTCGCAGGACGGCAAAGATCTGGGATACTCCGCCGGGGCGGCCAACATGATGATTTGGTTCGACGGCTCGCTCAACCGACAGAACCTGAATGAGGGCATCATAACGAGCTACACCAAGGGGCGCACCTTCAACATGTGCCGCTACGACATGGCGTTTATCAATGGCACCAAGTCCAACCCGTCATGGTATGGCGACATCACGGGCGACTGGCGCGAGGAGCTTATCGTGCCCGACACCACGCTCGTGGGCGAACTGAAGGTGTTTGCCACATGGTATCCAACTACCCACCGCATACCGTGGCTCATGACCGACCACTGCTACTACAACAGTGCGAAGAACGAGAACATCGGTTACAACCAGCCTACGCACACCGGCTACTACCTGGGCAGCGACTGGAAGAATGACCAAGAGATATGGGCTGAAGCCCGCAAGGTGCTCGACGGCAAATACCGCACTACTACCGACATTCAGGGCGTGGCCGAGACCGCAGTGCGCAGCGACAAGCCGCAGGGCATATATAACCTGATGGGACAGAAGGTGGCCACACCCACCGACGGACTGTACATCATCAATGGGAAGAAAGTAATAAAGAAGAGATAATGGCCCCACACAACCTACTCATGCAACTGCCCCTGCTGGCCACGTTGGCCACAGGGACAGCCTCTGCCCAAACCGACCACGGGCAATATGCCGGCTATCTCTTTGCCTACTTTGAAGACCGTGACGGCAACCGTGCCAACTGCGAGCAGCTGCGCTTCGCCATCAGCGACAACGCCACACACTGGAAGGCTCTCAACGGCAACAGGGCCGTCATCGGCAGCGACACCATCAGCAACTCGGGCGGCATACGCGACCCTTACATCCTCAGAGGGACCGATGACCACAGCTACTACATCGTGGCCACCGACATGAGCACGGCCCACAACGGCTGGAAAACCAACCCTGGCATCGTGATGCTGCGCTCCGACGACCTTATCCACTGGAACCACGCCAAGCTCAACCTGTCACAACTATACCCCAAGAGCTTCGGCGATGCATATTATGTGTGGGCACCGCAGGTAATCTACGACAACGACAAGCATAAATATATGGTGTACTTCACCCTGCGGCGCAACGACGAGTCAAAGGGACTGATGACCTATTACGCCTACGCCAACAAGGACTTCACCGGGTTTGAGGGCGAGCCCAAGCTGCTGTTCAGGTCATCGCACGGTTCCATCGACAACGGCATCATACCCAAGGACGGCACATACCGCCTGTTCCACAAGGGAGCTTTACACGACAAGGACGGCATCGGCGTGGCTGTGGCGTATGCATTGACGAAATGCACTACAATCCCGACAGTACTATCCTGCAAATACAGATGACATCACGATGAGCACGGCGCCATGCATCGGCAACCATAACGATTGCGCAACGCAAACAGCCTGTTTACGATCGTAAGCAGGCTGTTTGCGATTCGTAAAGGTGGCGTTTATGCATCGTAAAGGTGGCGTTTACGACCCGTAAAGGCCACCTTTAGCCATTTAACAGAAAAACAGAGATGAACGGAACACTCCTCCTTGCGCCGCTTTTCACAGTATTCATCGCCGCCAAAGACAGCCCCGTGACCATCAGCTTCAACAGTGGCAGCCTGCCCTTGGCATATCGGGGAAAGGTCACTCCCATAGAAGGACGTACTACGCAAAAAGGAGAGTGCATCGTTTTTAGGTGCACCCTCCTTTGGAGATGGTAATGAAACTGCTGTTGGAATGGTTATGCTGCTTTCAACTGCTTCATTTCTTGATAAATTTCATGGCCACGCTTCGCTCTTGTCCTTCCAGTGATACGATGTAGAGACCTGACTGTAGCGATGACACCGATATGGTGGCAGCAGTGGTCGGGTCGAACGCCACAGTCTTGACCGTTTGTCCACTGGCAGATATTACACGTGCCGTTGTGAAGTGTGCGGCATCGCCGATGGTGATGGTCGAAGTGGCGGCGTTGAAGCTGCACGATGGCTTCTGGCTGGTTTGCTCTATCGAAGAGGTCGTGCTCTTTATTGAGAAGTGGATGCGCTCGGACACTTCCGTGTAGGAGTCGTTGATGTAGAGTGCGCAGAAGTAATCGCCCGGTTTGAGGTCGGCTGCCGGTATTGTGACGAAACCGTCGGTGGCTCCATAGGTGTAATAGAAGCCGTCGAGCATGTCGGTGTTGGGGTCTTTGCCCTCGGCAAACACGCCAACCCAGTCTTTGGGTGTGCCGGGGCCGTCAGAATATGTCACCTTGATGTCCTCGTCGTCGTCGTAAATGGTCTTCTCGGTTGCCACGGTCGATATTTTGTCGCCGATAGAGAAGTACAGGCGCTCGTCAGACGGCTCGAAGTAGCCGCCGCGCGTGAAGTAGCTCACGAAATAGTAGCCCTTGGGCAATGGCGTATCGAGCACCACCTTGCCTTCCTTTGCGCCGTCGTCAATGTATTTCCAGCTGTCGCTATACGCCCAGTTGCCGCTTGCGTCGCTTGTGCCGGGTGTCTTGCCCATCTTGTATATGCCAATCCAGTCTTGGCTAAGCGCAGGTGCATTCTTGTAGCTGACCTCTATGGTCTCGCCCTCGTCGAATGTGGTCTTCTCCATCGACAGTTCAGGTACGTCGCCCACGAAGAAGCGCACACGCTCTGCGGCCTCGGTGTATCCGCCGTCTTTGAAAAGCACAGCAAAGTATTCGCCTTGTTCATCAAAGCTGAACTTCAATGCACCCGACTGCCCTTGCGTGTATCCCCATTTCACCGAAACTGAAGAGCCGGGCTTCTCACCGTAGCGGTATATGCCAATCCATGCGTCTTGGTTTTCGGGCGTGTATTTGTACGACACTGCAATTTCCTCGCCGATGCTGTATGCCTTCTTGGTAATTGATATGGCCGGGTCGCCGTCGATACTGCCCACGACCTTGAAGTTCCTGATGTCCGACCATTCCGACCATTCAAGGTTGGAGTCGCGGTAGCGCAGACGCACAAAGTAGTTGCCGTTCTTCAACTTGTATTGGTCCACGGTGTAGCGTGTTATGTCCGTGTTCTCGTTTAGGTCAACGGGAATGTGCCAAGGCTTGCCTGTAGAGCCATACA
>CAVAPI010000027.1:0-26059 GCA_963590445.1 Lachnospiraceae bacterium
GAAACAGCGGCGTGATGCCCTATGACGTGTTCAATCCCAAGGCACGGGAGATATACTGGGACTACCTTACGCACCTCTACAGGATGGGTTTCGACGCCTGGTGGACCGATTCCACGGAGCCAGACCACTTTGAAAAGCCCGGCGACGACGGCTGTCAGACCTATGACGGGGCATGGCTGGGAGTGAAAAACGCCTTTCCCCTGCTCCACAACAAGAACATCTACGAGCACCAGCGAGCCATGAAAGGCAACACCAAGCGTTCGTTGCAGATGACCCGCAGCGGCAGTTTCGGCCTACAGCACTACGGCACATTCTCGTGGAGCGGCGACATACGCGCCACGTGGGGCGAGATGAAGAAGCAGATACCGTCGGGTTTGAACTATACCCTGTGCGGCATTCCGTTCTGGAACACCGACCTCGGCGGCTTCTTCTACCGCGACTACAGGAACAATCCCCGCAATCCGGCACTGCAGGAGCTTAAGGTTCGCTGGATGCAGTGGGGCACTTTCATGCCGCTGATGCGCAACCACTGCTCGTCGCCCATGGTCAGCGAGTTCTACAAGTTTGGCAGTAAGGGCGACTGGTGTTACGATGCCATGGTCGAAGCGGTGCGTTTGCGCTACCGGCTCCTGCCTTATATATACAGCCAGGCGGCTGACTGCGTTCTGAACAGCGGCAGCATGATGCGCGCGTTGGTTATGGACTACGCCGCCGACAAGACGGCTTCGCGGCTGAACGACGAGTATCTCTTCGGCAGAAACCTGCTCGTGAAGCCCGTGACCGACCCGCTTTACACTTGGCAAGACAACACTAAGAATGGCCACGAGATATATCCCGACCTGAAAAAGGCCTCGGCACCGGTGAAAGTGTATCTGCCCAAGGGCAGCCAATGGTATGATTTCTGGAGCAACCAGTTGCTTGAAGGCGGGCAGGAGGTGCAGCGTCCTTGCCCAATCAGCATCATGCCGGTGTATGTAAAGGCCGGTACGATACTGCCCTTCGGCCCCGAAGTGCAGTATAGCGGCGAGAAGTCGTGGGAAGACCTTGAGATAAGGGTCTATCCTGGTGCAGACGGCACGTTCAGCCTGTATGAAGACGAGGGCGACAACTACAATTACGAGAAAGGAAAGTACACCTTGATAAAGTTCACTTGGGACAATGCGTCACGCCAGCTCACCATCGGCGCGCGCAAAGGCGACTACAAGGGCATGCTGAAGGCGCGCCGTTTCCGCATAGTGCTGGTGGACGGACAGTGCGGATCGGGCGACAAACCTATGGAAACCACCCACACTGCTGAATACAACGGCAAGGAACTGACAGTAGAACTGTAGGTCTCAAACCGCAAATGCCGCGCTTGCGTCAGCAAACACGGCATTTGCGCATACGTAAACGGGCGGTTTACGGGTCGAAAACGGGGTGTTTGCGGGTCGCAAACGGCCGGTTTATGTGTCGCAGACGCACCGTTTGGCAAAAGGGAAGCATAGGGAAAGGGCGTGTCACCGCTGTGGTGGCACGCCCTTTCCTCATGCTTTCGGACTGAAGAGTGGCAGGGACAATGACACGAAGGAGTGCCTCTGCTAATCCTCGCCGTCGCCGTTTTCGCGGGCAAGTACGGCGTTGATGTTGCGCATAAGCCCCTCATACTTGGCGCGTTTGACCGCACTGCCCTTGAAAAGGCGGCGGTAGTCATCGACAGAGAGGGAGCGCCAGTCGTCTCTCGTCATGGACAGCAACTCGTCACTGGGCTTCAGCTCCGGCTCGGAGGCCGGTTTGGCAAAGCGGTTCCACGGGCACGCCTGCTGGCAGCGGTCACACCCGTAGATGAAGTCGCCCATCGAGCGGACTGCGGCGGCCGACAGCTGCCCCCGGTTCTCTATTGTCTGGTAGGAAAGGCACGAGAAGGCATCGAAATCCGAACGCCCCTCGCGCAACGCCCCGGTGGGACAGGCGTCGAGACAGGCGCGGCAGTGGCCGCAACGGCTCTCCATAGGCTTGTCATACTCCATATCCACGTCGAGAAACAGCTCGCCCAAGACAAACATACTGCCGGCGTTGGGGATGATGAGCTGGCGGTTGCGCCCTATCCAACCGATGCCTGCCTGTACCGCCCAGTAGCGTTCGAGCACTGGAGCCGTGTCGCAGAAGCAGCGGAAACGGGGAGCCTTTTCTTTGCCGTTGGGGCGTTTGTCGCCGTCGCTCGCTGGTTTTGCATCGTCATACGTGGTGTTTGGCCGGGCAGTGCTGCCGTTTGCGTCCAGCAAACGTTCTGCAAATGCCGCCAAGCGGCGCAGCTTGGCCTTCATAACGTCGTGGTAGTCATGGCCATAGGCGTAGGCTGCCAGTTGCAGCTCGCCGTCAGGCATGTGGCACTCCGGCGCATAGCTGAGCGCAACGCTCACTATGCTCCTCACACCCGGCACAAGCAGCCGTGGATCGAGCCGCTTGTCGGTGTTGTCGGCAAGATATTCCATGCCGGCATTGCCGCTTTGGGCGAGCCAGGCGGTGTAGTCGGCGGCAATATCCGCATCGACCGGTGCGGCCTTGGCTATGCCGCAAGCAAAAAAGCCGAGGCTTTCAGCCCCGGCCTTTATGCTTTCACTCAAATGTCTTGAACTCATAGCCCTGCTCCTTCAGCCACTTTATCGACTCAGGCAATGCGTAGCGCAGCTTGTCGATGCTCTTCAGCGAGTCGTGGAAGGTGATTATCGACCCGTTGCGCGCATACTTCTTCACGTTGTTCAGCACGTCTTCGGCTGTCATCCACTTGGAATAGTCGCGCGTGACGAGGTCCCACATCACTATCCTGTACTTTCTGCCGAGCCAATAGTACTGGTCGAGGCGCATCCACCCGTGCGGAGGGCGGAACAAATCGGTGTGGAGAAGCTCGTCAGCCTTGCGGGCGTTGGCGCTGTAAGTGCCGATCGTGTGCTTGAAACCGCCCATGTGGTTGTAGGTATGGTTGCCTATACGGTGGCCTGCCTCCACCACTTTGCGGTACAAATCGGGGTGTTTCCGCACATTGTCGCCCACCATGAAGAACGTGGCATGGATGCCATACTCGGCAAGAGTGGCAAGGATAAAGGGCGTAGCCTCGGGGATTGGGCCGTCGTCAAAGGTGAGATAGACCGCCTTCTCGTGCTTGTCCATGCGCCAAGTGGCTCTCGGATAGAGCCAGCGCAGCCACATTGCCGGTTGTTCTATTATCATTAATGGTCTGAAGCTGATGTCGGTTATTCTGCGGCGAACGAGCCTCCTTTGCTACGGTACATGTTTACAAGCCCGTCAAGCTCCTTCATCTTCTGCTCGCCCCATGTCTTGTCGGCCTGTGAGGCCGCCATAGCCACCTGCTGCATTATGTATATGTGCATCATGCAGTCGTTCTGGGAGCCGGCGAAGCGCATTCCGCCAAGGCTGCAGTACCAGTTGAGATACTGCTGCGACTTGTTCCAGAGCTTCTTCAGCAGGTTCATGGCCTTGTCCTTCTGCCCTAACGCGGCGTAAGCGCGTGCCTCGTCGAGCGAACCTGACTGGTAATCGGCCGGCACATTGTACTCCGGGATGTTCTTATCGACATAGTTGAGCACCTCAAGTGCCTTCTTCTTGTCGCCTTCGTTGATGAGATGCATGGCCAGTTGGGTGAAGATACGGCGGTGAGTGTAGCACATTCGCATCACTGTCTCGTCGATATAGAGTCCCTTTTGGTCAAGTCCGCCGAACTTGAAGCGGTGCATGAGGTTGTCGTAAGTGCGCTTTGTGTCGAAGTTACTTGCCCCCGGAACGTTGGTAGTGAAGGGGGTTATGCGGTTTGCAAGCCCCTCCTGCACGAAGTTGTCGCCCAGGTTCATGTAGTTGTCCTGCCCGACTGTGAGCGCTACATAGACTGGTCGCGTCCAGCCACACTCGGCTATCATCTCAAGCATCATAAGCTCTCCCTTGTAAAGGGCGTTCTTTCCCTTGAGCGAAATGACCATCTGGCCGGGTATAGTGTCGGCAGCCATCATCATGCCGCTCTTCTTTACGGCCTCCTTGTCGATGGTTACGAGCACGGTGTCGGTGGGTATAACGTGCGTAAAGCCCTTGCTTCCGGTGAGCGCCTCCATCACATTGCGGTGCTCTTCGGTCAGTCCGTTGTTGCGAACCCAGTACTTGAGGATGTTTTTCAGCTCAAAGGGATTGTCACCGAACAGCTTTTTGGCCTCATCAGGGTAGGCTGCGTACATCTCGCGGATGCTTTCCTTGAGCGAAGGCTCCACCTGCACATACTCGTTGGTGCCGGCGCAATACTCAAGACGGCTCCCTGTAATCGGCACCGAAGGGGAGTCGTAGGCCGGACGGCGCATCTGGTCGATGTACCAGTCGGTCTGCAGGTATGAAAGGTTGCACACGCGGGCATCAGTACGCACTCCCTCGGTCTCCTGGTTGTACCACAGGGGGAACGTGTCGTTGTCTCCGTTGGTGAAAATGATAGGGTTGCCCTCCTGTTGCAGCGACATGAGATAGTTCTGGCCGAAGTCTCGGCACGTATATCGGCCGCTGCGGTCGTGGTCGTCCCACGTCTGCGATGCCATCTGTACGGGTACGAGCAGACAAACCGCGCCGACAACGGCGGCAAGCACAGCCTCGTGACCCTTCAGCCGGCGGTACAGCTCCTCAATGATGGCAGCCACGCCCATTCCGCACCATATTGCGAAGGCGTAGAACGAGCCGGCATAAGCGTAATCGCGCTCACGGGGCTGCATGGGTGTCTGGTTGAGGTATATCACGATGGCGAGTCCCGTCATGAAGAACAGGAAGAACACCACCCAGAACTGGCGTATTCCGTTGTGTCCCTTGCGCAGTGACTGCCAGAACAGGCCGATGAGGCCGAGCAGAAGCGGCAGGCAGTAGAACACGTTGTGCCCCTTGTTGGTCTTCAGGTCGTCGGGCAGCTTGCTCTGGTCGCCCAGTCGCATATTGTCAAGCCACGAGATGCCGGTAATCCAGTTGCCGTGCTCAAGCTCACCGTTGCCTTGCATGTCGTTCTGTCGGCCGGCGAAGTTCCACATAAAGTAGCGCCAGTACATGAAGTTGCACTGGTAGGAGAGGAAGAACCGCAGGTTTTCCATCTGCGTGGGCACCTTTACGGTAACGTCCTGGCCGCAACGGTCGTAGGGAACGTTCTTTCCGTCAACGCCACCCATCCAGCTTTCGTATGCCTGGGCGTGCTGTGAGCTGTACATACGGGGGAACAGCATGTTCTGGGCGTACTTGTAGTTGTCCTTTGTGCGCACTATGAAGTACGAATCCTTCTCGTCTTTCGAGGCTTTCTCCTTGCGTTGATATACAGGAGCGCCCTTGCTCATCACGGGACGGCACATGTCGCCCTGTCTGTCCAGTGCCACTTGCGATGTGTAAGCCTGGCCGTAGAACAGCGGACGGTCGCCATACTGCTCGCGTCCGAGGTATTCGCCCAGCGTGAATATGTCCTCCGGCGAGTTCTGATCCATGGGTGGGTTGGCCGCAGACCGTATTACTATCAGCGCATAGCTTGAGTAGCCGATCATAAGCATGAGCATACACAGCAGCGCGGTGTTCTTTATGCGTGAGGAAATGAGCGGTTGGCCGCTCTTCTTGTAGCAAAGGACAAGCCACAGGATGGCCAGTACCACCACGCCGATGGCCACCGCACTCCAGCCGTGGCCGTAGAAAGGTATGCCAAGCATGCCCACTGAGCACAGGAAGGCTATGTTGCCGCGCTTGGCGTTGCGGTTGCTGTAGGTTTCGTATATCGCCCAGATGATGCAAGCCACCAAGAGGATGATGTAGATTATCTCGCCTGTGTTGAAAGGACAGCCAAGTACGTTGACAAAGAGCAGCTCAAACCAGCCGCCAACCTGCACGATGCCCGGCACAAGGCCGTAGAGTACGGCTGCCAGAAGCACCACCGATATGGCCAACGCTCCAATGGAACCCCACAAGTCGGCCTTGCCCGTGGCATGGGGGAACTTGCGGTAGTAGTAAACCAGCACGATGGCCGGCAGACAAAGCAGGTTGAGCAAATGGACTCCGATGGAGAGACCCGTCATATACATGATAAGCACCAGCCAACGGTCGGCATGAGGCTCGTCGGCATGCTCCTCCCACTTCAGTATGAGCCAGAACACCACGGCTGTAAAGGCCGATGAATAGGCGTAAACCTCGCCCTCGACGGCACTGAACCAGAACGTGTCGCTGAACGTATAGATGAGTGCGCCAACCATAGCCGAGGCTTCAATGGCGATACACTTGCCTATGGTCATCTCGCCCGGACTCTTCACGAGCAGCCGTCGCGTGAGATGCGATATTGTCCAGAACAGAAACAGGATGGTAGTGGCCGAGAGCAGCGCGCTCATCGTATTGACCATGCGCGCAACTTGCGAGGGATCGCTCACGAACTGCGAGAAAAGGTTGGCCGTAAGCATGAAGAAAGGTGCTCCAGGCGGGTGTCCTATCTCGAGTTTGTAGCCTGTTGTGATGAACTCAGGACAGTCCCAGAAGCTGGCTGTCGGCTCAATTGTGGAGCAATACACGAAGGCTGCTATCGCGAAAGACAGCCATCCGAGAATGACATCCACTAATCTAAACTGTTTCATTATTCGTTTTATGTTTGTTTTTCGGTTGACTTATAATTGTGCAAAGGTAATGTAAATAACAGTAGTTGTACGGTATTTGTCTTTTTTTAACTTGCTTGCCGAGGCTTGCACAGCCGTTCTGCAACAGCCTCTGTGCGTGTCGTTTCACGCAGCCCTGCCGTTTGCATCGCAAAAACGGGCGGTTTGCGGTAGCTAACCCTGCCGGTTACGGCCCGTAAACAGCCCCTTTATGACCTGCAACCCGGCTGTTTTTGAAACTTGTTGATAGCCAAATTCTTACAAGACCATGCGATTTGCGGTATAAAATATTGAGGTTTGCCATATGGAACGGGGTGGTTTGCCATGGAAGATAGTCGGTTTGCCTTGTGCGACAGAATGATTTGCCATATGATGCAGAGCGGTTTCCTTTATAAGTCAGAGCGGTTTCCCTTATATATATAATAAGGTGTGGCGGTGGCAACGGAGCGTTTCCCCCTCTAAAAACAGCGTGTTTTTGAAAAGCGGCGGCTGCCTTGCGAAAAAACGGCCTGAATTTTAAGGGTGGCAATGCACGCTTTGTCCGGCACCAGCAGACTCTTCTAAAAAAAAACAGCGGCTGCTTTCCGGGCGAAAACAACCGCTATTGTGACTATCTTGCCGTCACTTAAGAAAAAGGATGCAGGAGTTGCAGCCGTCAGACCGCCCACATCGCTCCCGTCACTTTTGGGTTGGGGCAAAGCTTTCGAACGTGAGGTCATCGTAATACACCCGGATTTCCATCACTTTCCGCTGCGGTTTGTCAATATATTTCACCTCTTCGTGAATCGCTTCCCGATGGCTTTCGCGCGCCTTTCCGGCTGTCGGCTGAACGGGAGCGGCACTCTGTGGGGTGGGTGACGGCGAGGCGTCGAAATCAAGGGTCGGTTCCAGACCGGCAAAGGCACCGGTCTCTGCCGTTTGCCCGCCTTCAGGGTTCCCGCCGCCGTCGGGTTGGGGGGCATACATGGTGCCCGAACCGAACATAAGCCAGTCGGTGCTGATATTGGGGAACTTCCTTTTTATGGCTTCCACGATTTTTAGCGTGGGCTGAGTGCGCCCGTTGAAGATGCTACTCAGTGAGGCAGGGGACATATCTATGTATTGGGCGAACACTTGTTGGCTCATATGCATCGTCTCCATCACCAGTCTAATTCTGTCTTTCATTGTGCCTTTGCTTGTAAATGGGGCGTTTTTGCCCCGTTTCCGGTTGACTTTACAAAGGTAAACGTTTTGGTTGAGACCCGCAACAAAACCAAACACAATTTTAACCCGTGAACTTTTGGTTTGAAAACGCAAAATATACAATCCAAAACCAAACAGGATGCTTTCTTTAAGTTTGGATATTAAAATGTAAAGTACGGCAGAAACACAGCCCTATCGTTTTGTTTACATATTAAAATCATTCCTATGGCTATCAATAGGTTATTCGTTTGGAAAACGCAACTGTACGCTATGTAATACGTACTTTTCCGATTAAAGAATAAAAACCGTGCGTTTTCACACCAATAATAGTACTTAATTTATTGGTTTTCATGCTATTATTCCCCTAAAAACCGCCATGCATATACATTCATTCGGGCATTCGAACACAACATTCGGCTCTCTAAATCAATAAATCTGTATTTGTTTTTGTTGATGATACACATATTTGTTTGTAAATACAAAGGGAGTTTGCTCTAAATTTCCGTTCGCTTTATGTTTGTAAATCAACAAACAGATACGTTAAAAACGGCTAAATGTAAATCCCAAGCGATGGAAAACGGGCAAAAAACGAAATATGCGCACTTTTTGAACGAGGGGTTTGGAAGTCTGAAAAATGCGGGTTTTTAGAGGCATAAAATGAAGTAAAGCCATTGATATTGGGGCATTTAAGCCTCAAAAAACGGTTCTTCAAAAAGTTCAAACCAGAGAAAAACGGCTCAAAAAACAGTGTTTTTGAGCCGTTTTCGGGTGCTTTTTCTTGTCCTGAGACAGTGTTTTCAGTGCAAAATGAAGAAGATTAGCTCCCTCATAAGCTCCCCTGAAGGTGTATTAGGGTTGTCTATGCCTTTGCTTTTGGTGTCTGTTTCCCTTATCTTGGATATGATCATCATCACTTTCCTGCCGGCATAATTCCGCATCCCGGTGATATAGTCTTTGGCAGCCCATGCGTTGCGCAGCTCAAGCCATTTGGCCAAGGCATCCGGGTTGTTCCTTTGCGGGCAGTAGTAGGCCAGCATCAGATTCTGGAAGTAATTGAAAAGCATAGGAAGGAAGCTGTATATGCTTCCAGCCTTTGGGTTTTCGTTAAAATATTTGATGATTTGATTTGCCTTGAAGGCGTTGCGGTTTACAATAGCGTCACGGAGTTCAAACGCATTGAAGTCCTTGCTTACCCCTATCTGTTCCTCCACCACTTGCGGAGTGACCCTCTTGTCGTTCTCAGGCAGGGCAATAAGCAGCTTGTCCAGCTCTCCCACAAGGCGGCAGAGGTCGGCTCCCACAGAGTCAGCTATCAGTTGTTGGGACTTGGGGTCGCAACTTGCGCCCTTTGAACGGAGGTATTTTTCGATGAAAGCCGGCAGGTCGCGCTCGCGCAGTCTCTTGCTTTCAAAGAGCACACCGGCCTTTTCAATGATTGAGGCCAGCTTCTTGCGGCGGTCGAGCACGCCGTTCTTGTGGCACATGACGAGTATTGTCGAGGCGAGAGGCGCCTTGAGGTATAGCTCAAGCGGCTCGGTGTTCTTCACATTCTGCGCCTCTTTGACTATCACGACCTGGTGTTCCGCCATCATGGGATACCGTTTGGCAGCGTCAACGATTTGCGCAGCCGTCACATCCGACCCGAACATGACCGTCTGGTTGAAGTCCCGTTGCTCCGTAGGCAGCACTGTCTCGGCTATACAGTCGGTTATCTTGTCCATATAATAGGGTTCGTCGCCCATAAGATAATAGATTGGGGCGAAATTCCGGGCTTTCAAATCGCGCATAATGCCGTCGAAGGTGGCCATTTTAGCTTCTGCCATTTGTTTTTGCGGTTAGATTTGGCTACCTTTGCCGTCGTGTCTTGCAGCCTTTCCGTTGCGTTTTGCGTATCGGAGGCGGCGCAAAGCCTGTACAGACCGTCCGTCGTGGCGCAGCCGGGCAAAGGTTTTACCATGCAAAAGTAGTAAAATGTACCGATTAAACCTACCACAATACGACATAAAAATAGGCGGGAGCAAGGAAAAACCGGCCATTTTCGACACCCTGCGCAACCGTTACGTGGCGTTAACGCCCGAAGAATGGGTGCGCCAACACTTCATCCACTTCCTGATAGAGCACAAGGGCTACCCCAAAGCCTACCTTGCCAACGAGGTGGAGCTAAGGCTGGGCGGCGGCAAGCGGTTGCGTTGCGACAGCCTGCTGTGCGACAAGACTATGCAGCCGCGCATGATTATGGAGTACAAAGCCCCTACCGTTGCAATAGGGCAAAAGGTTTTCGACCAGATAACGGCCTATAACATGCAGCTTCGCGTTGACTATCTGATTGTGAGCAACGGTATGTGCCACTATTGCTGCAAGATGGACTATGAAAACCGGAAGTATTCGTTTCTCAAAGACATTCCCGACTATGGCAGCCTGTGGCCATAGCGTGTCTTTGAGGCATGATTAATCCCCAAAGGCCGGCGGTCCGTAATACCGCTGCCGGCCTTTGGGGATTTGTCTTGACGTCTTTTGGGAACTGTCCCGCCGTTTGGGGGAACTCTCCCTCTGTATTAATCCTCTGCTTCTGGCACGTTTTCGTCGGCCTTTGCCGCCTTTTTGGCGGTGCGCTTGCGTGCTGGCTTCTTCTTTTCCTCGCTTGCGGGCTGTACAGGAGCCACCTCGGCCAGTTCCGGGTCGATGAGTATTCTTCCGCAATACTCGCAAACGATGATCTTCTTGTGCATCTTTACGTCGAGCTGACGCTGGGGCGGTATCTTGTTGAAGCATCCTCCGCAGGCGTCACGCTGCACGTAAACGATGCCAAGTCCGTTGCGCGCGCTCTTGCGTATGCGCTTGAACGAGGTGAGGAGGCGCGGTTCTATCTTCTCCTCAAGCTCTTTCACGTCGAGTTTCAGCTTTTCCTCCTCGGCGCGTGTCTCTTCCATTATCTCGTCAAGCTCGCTTTTCTTCACTTCGAGGTCGCGTTTGCGCTCTTCTATGGCCTTTTCGTTTTCCTTGAGTTCCGCGCTTTTCTCCTCCACACGCACCTGTGCTTCCTTTATCTTCTTGTTGCACAGTTCGATTTCGAGCGACTGGAACTCTATTTCCTTGCTCAATGTGTCGTACTCTCGGTTGTTTTTCACCTCGTTGAGCTGCGACTTGTAGCGGTCAACGCTGGTCTGCGCCTCGGTCATCTCGGCCTTTTTCTGGCTGATAGCCCTCTGGAAGTCCTTTATGTCTCCGTCTATTTTCTCGATGCGGGTGGAGAGTCCTTCTATTTCGTCCTCCAGATCCTGCACCTCAAGCGGCAGTTCGCCCCTCAGGGCCTTCTTTTCGTCGATTGCCGACAGAGCCTTTTGAAGTTCAAAAAGCGTCTTCAACTTCTCTTCTACCGACAGGTCGGTCGTCTCTTTCTTTACCATTTTTATGCTTATAAATAGATTATAGGGTTGGTGTCCGTCTCTGCCATGTATGTCGGCAGACCGGGACAGGCCTCCACGATTATTGACTTGAATATCTCACCGGTGTATTGCTCGCTCTGATAGTGGCCGATCACGCATATCTGTATCTGCTGTTCGTGGCCGAAATACACGTGATAGTGCATCTCTCCCGTCACAAAGGCATCGGCACCTGCCGCTATGGCCTCTCCGAGCAGGAAGTCGCCGGCGCCGCCGCACAGGGCTACGCGCCTTATGGGGCGGCGCAGCAGTTCGTTGCACATGGCGCACTCCACTCCAAACGCCTTCTTCACGGCAACGACGAAGTCGTCGGCAGCCACAGGGTGGGGCAGTTCGCCCACCACACCGCTGCCTCCGCTGGTGCCTCCTGCGGTCTTCGGGGCAAAGAAACGGGCGTTTTCCAGCTCCAGTTTCTCAGCCATCTTGAAGTTCACTCCGCCCTTGGCGTTGTCCATATTGGTGTGCATCGACACTACGGCCACGCGGTTCTCAATGGCTTTCACCACAGTGCGCTGCACGCAGTCGCCGTCAGAAATGGTCTTGAGGCCGCGAAACAGCAGCGGATGGTGCGACACTATGAGGTTGCACCCCTTGGCCACTGCCTCGTCAATGATGCGTTCGTTGACGTCAAGACACAATAAAGCCCCTGATACATCCGCCTCTGTCAATCCAATTTGCAGGCCGGCATTGTCCCAGTCTTCCTGCAACGGCAGAGGCGCGAACTGTTCAAGGGCGCTCAACACTTCCTTTATTTTCACGCGTCTTCAGCTTAGATTTCGCATTTCAACTTGCAAAGTTAGCGTTTTTGGTGACAAACACACCGTTACCCCTCCCTTTTTTAATGTTATTTATAATGTTCGCGCACGAAATGGCGCGCACCTCAAAGTGTGTCCGGCTCTTCAAGGGACGTAAAGCTCCGCTTTGGCAACGGCAAATGTACGGTTTACGGATGGCAAATGCACTGTTTATGCCTCGTAAACAGGCGGTTTGGCAATGGCAAACCTGGTTTCTCATAGAAAGCTGCCAACTTTTTGAATCTATAAAATGCCAGTTTTTATAACAAGATGTGAAGAAAGTCGGGAGAAATGGCTGTTTTATCAGGATATTATGGCTATATTTGCGAAGCCAACCCCTTGCCGAAAGCCCTGGATGGCTTGAGACAGGGGGCATACAGTTGATAAAGGGCAACGGTATGCTTAGGTTTTTACACGGTAAATACAGCCACCATTGGCTTCAGCCGAAGTGAAACCAAACATTCGCTTCCGGCTTGGAATAAGAAACAAATGGTTACGAATAGCTTGAACACGATAGAAACAAAGGCATTGTCCCTTTTCGTAGGGAGGAAGTCCGCTGCCGGGCGTTGGGCGATATGCTTGTTGCTTTGCTTTTTGGGTGTGCCTGTGGCGGCGGACAATGGAAAGGCGGATGCGCTGATTGCTCAGTTCGATGCTTCGGATGGGGCTGTTGGGCCAGCCAACCGGTTCTTCGCTTTCCTTGATGGCGAGAACTTTACTGATGGGAAGATAGTTCTTGCCAAAGGGATGCATGCCGATAGCGTGCGGCAGAAAGTATGGTATTGGGCGGCGGAGTGGTACAATGATGTCCAGAACTATCAGCGTGCACAGGCCTATGCGCTGAAGGCTTTGCCGTTGTACCGCCATGCCAATGCCGACAAGGCGGACTGTCTCAACCTGTTGGGCATTGTCCTTGCCAAAGACAATCGCCACGAAGAAGCCGTCGCTTGCTTCAGGCAGGCTTCCGCCATATTTGCCCGGATGGGGGATTTGTATAACGATGTCCATTCCCACAAAGGACTCTACGAAAGTCTGTGGATTGTCAATCCCGATTCCGCCCGCATTGCCCTCGAGACCTACCACACCCTCAAGGATTCGCTCTATCATCAGGTGTCAGCCAGTGCACTGGCGCGCTATAATGCCGAGTTCGGTGCCGACCGTCTGCAGGAAGAGGCGGAAGAGCATCGCCATGCCCATCGCCGCACATCGCTTCTGGCAGTGGGGGGGGGAATTTTAGCCCTCTCCGGGTACCTCTTTATGCAAAGGCGTTTCAAGCGCAAATACAGGAGGATGCAGGAGTTCATCAAGATGGTGGAGCTTCACCAGCAGTCGGCGGCTGTTTCCGCTGATGAAAAAACACCTTCCCGCGACTGCGAACCTCCCGCAGCTGATGATGAACCAACCCGGAACAATCCGTTCATGGACCAACTCTTCTGCATAGTCGATGAGGTAATGACAACCGGGGAATACTCCGTGTCTCACATTGCCGCAACAATGAACATGAGCAAGCGCACCTTTGCCCGTCGTCTTAAGGAGGCTACAAACCAGTCACCCAAGATGTTTCTCTCCGCAATCCAGATGGAACGCTGTGCGAAACTGATCGTCGAACATCCGGAGATGACCATATCCGAGGTGTCGTACAAGTGCGGCTTTGAGGAAGCGTCATCATTCTCCCACGCCTTCAAGCGCATCTATGGCTGCTCCCCTTCCGCTTATCGGGAACGGAACAAGAGGGAAACGAAGTAAAAGTCCAGTCTCCGACTTATAGGAGGCAATGGGCGTCTCTGGAAATGATGCCCAATTTGGTTGGTGACGCATGGGCGCGTCACCCTTCTCAAGGGGAAAAGCCCAAGCGGTTGAGCATTGAGTTGGCACAGCCGTTCTCTGGCAACTGAAAAGTTTTGATGTAAGGCACGTTATGTAAAAGTTAAATACACTTAACCATAGGGTGTTTTGTGTGCAAAAGGGCGGGTTTTTCGGCTTTTATGCCTATTTTTGTAGCCGTTAAGGTTCGCATAACGGCGATTAAAAGGGAATGGGGTGAAAATCTCCGACTGTCCCGCAGCTGTGAGTTCCTTTGGATGCGTCCGACAAAGAGTCCACTGCTTTCGCAAAAGAGGCGGAAGTGGGAAGGGGTCGGGACGCTGGAACGAAGTCAGAAGACCTGCCTCGACCTGGCGTAAGAGCCATGCAAGCTGAAATTCCTCGGAGTAAGGAAGCCTGAAGCATCCATGTTATTTCGGTTGACGATGTGCCACAACCACGCACGTGCTGCGTTGGCGGTTGTGGGGTGTGCTTTGGGCTGTGCGGGGGAGACTGGCTGTCTTGCACATACCGTAGGTGTATTATTATATAAGTTTATTTTGTGGAAAAGGCTCGTCCGTGAGGACGGGCCTTTTTGCGATTGTGTCTGTCGGGAAGTGGCGGTTCGGAGGAGCGTGGCGCACTCTCTCCTGTCCTGTCTGCTCCCTTTGTCGGTACAGTGGCGGTAAAAACCGGCTTTGTGCGATTTGTGAACCGCATGAATGTGGCCGGGTTTGCCGGGCAGTACGTTACTGTTCCATGAGGTAAGCCTTGAAGTCGGCGAATGTTTTGCCCATGGGTACGCTTTGCTTCTTGCCCTGCATGAATGCTGCGAGGCGTTCCGGCAGTTCCACTGGTGCGCCTGTGGCCTGTTCTACGGTGTCCTTGAACTTTGCGGGGTGGGCGGTTTCGAGGAACACTCCCGTCTCGCCGTCGCGCAGACCGCCTCCCAGTTCGGGACAGAGGGCGCGGTAGCCGCACGCACCGTGTGGGTCGAGCGTGTAGCCCGTGGAGTCGCGGCACTGCTTCATGGCCTCTCGTATCTGCTGGTCGGTGAATGTGGCGCCGCTAATGAGCGAGGTTATCCTTGCGTGGTCGCCGCCATAGAGGTCGATAATGCGCGCGAAATTGCTCGGATCGCCCACGTCCATGGCGTTGGCAATGGTCTGCAGACTCGGTTTCGGCTCGTATTTTCCCGTTTGGAGATACTTGTAGAAAATGTCGTTGGCGTTGTTGGCGGCGATGAACCGCTTTATGGGCAGTCCCATGCGGTGGGCAAACAGTCCGGCAGTGATGTTCCCGAAGTTGCCGCTCGGCACGCAGACCACCAGATTGTCGCTCTTCAGCCGCGCGTAGGCGTTGAAATAGTAGAACGCCTGTGGCAGAAAGCGCGCCACGTTTATCGAGTTGGCTGACGTAAGTTTCATGTGTGCGTTCAGGTCTGCATCCATGAACGCGCTTTTCACCAACGCCTGGCAGTCGTCAAACACGCCGTCAACCTCGACAGCCGTTATGTTGCGGCCAAGAGTGGCGAACTGGCTTTCCTGAATCTTGCTGACTTTGCCTTTTGGATAGAGCACATACACGTGTATGCCCTCCACTCCGAGGAAGCCGTTGGCCACTGCCGAACCCGTGTCTCCGCTCGTTGCCACAAGCACGTTGACCTCTTCGCCGCACCTTTCCTGCCGTATGAAGTATTGCAGGAGGCGTGCCATGAAGCGCGCCCCCACGTCCTTGAAGGCGAGAGTGGGCCCGTGGAACAGCTCAAGCGAATGGATGTTGTCGCTCACCCTGACCACCGGGCAGTCGAAACTGAGCGTGTCGTCAACTATACGTGCCAGTTCGCCGCGCTCAACGTCGTCGCCGAAGAATGCCGTGGCCACTGTCCTGGCTATCTCGTTGAACGGTTTTTTGTCGATGTCTGCAAAGAACTCTGCCGGCAACTTGGCGATATGCTCCGGCATATACAGGCCCCTGTCGGTGGCCAGTCCCCTCACCACCGCCTCGTGGAGCGTGGCTAAGGGGGCTTTATGGTTGGTGCTGTAATACTTCATTGTTGGTTTTGTCTGTGTATTTCTGTCGTTTTTGTGGCGGACTACGCCCGCATCAGTTCCTTTATGAACCCGTCGAGAACGAGCAGTCCGTAGCTTCCGCCTGCGCAGCTCGCCTCGTCATACATCGTAACGCTGTCGGGTTCGATGCCTTTGTGGTATATTAAGAATGGCACAGGCTCGTTGACGTGGGTCCTTACCTCCACAGGTGTGGGATGGTCCGGCAGCACTGCTATGCACACAGGCTCGCTCCACGACTTCGTTTCGTTGTAGATAGGCTCCACAATGCGGCGGTCGAGGTTCTCTATGGTGCGCAGTTTCAGTTGCAGGTCGCCGTCATGTCCGGCTTCGTCGCTCGCCTCGATGTGCAGAAACACGAAGTCGTCGGTCTTCAGGGCTTCGATTGCCGCCTGTGCCTTGCCCTTATAGTTGGTGTCGGCCAGCCCTGTGGCTCCCTCAACCATGATGTTGCGCAGTCCGGCATAGTGGCCTATGCCGCGAATGAGGTCAACTGCCGATATGACACTGCCGCGCTTCACCTCCGGAAACATCTCGCCGAGCGTCTTCATGGAGGGGCGGTAGCCCGCGCTCCACGGCCAGATGCTGTTGGCGGTGTCCGCTCCGCGTGCCGCACGCTCCTTGTTTATCGGATGCTCGGCCAACAGTTGCTGTGAGCGGAGTATCAGGTCGTTGAGCAAATCGGCTGTCTCCTGCGGTGTCATCTGCCCCTCGGCTGTTTCGGAGCATCCCTTTTCGGGTCTTACGAGCAGTCCGCGCCATTCCTCGTTGGGGTGGTCGTGGGGCGGGGCGCACTCAATGTGCTTGTTGCCTCCCTTGATTACGAGCAGGTGGCGGTACTGTATGCCGGTGATAAAGCGCACCCGGTCGCTGCCCAACCGTTCGTCGAGATACTTTATCAGCGTGTCGCCGTCCCCGGTAGTCAGGTGTCCGCCGTGGTGGTTCTTTATCTTTCCGTCCTCAAGGCACACGATGTTGCACCTTATGGCCATGTCTCCCGGCTGCATCTCGTAGCCTATGCTTGCGGCTTCGAGCGGTCCGCGCCCCTCATACACCCTGTTCAGGTCGTATCCGAGTATGACTGTGTTGGCCACTTCGCTGCCCGGATGGAAGCCCTCAGGTATGGTTATGAGTCTGCCGCACCGCCCTTTGCGTGCCAAAAGGTCCATATAGGGAGTGTCGGCATACTGCAAAGGGGTCAGGCCTCCGAGCCTTTCGACTGCGTGGTCGGCCATTCCGTCGCCTAATATGATAATGTGTTTCATGCTGTCCGCCTTTCTTTGCTTGTTGGTCCCGGCCGTTTAGATGTTGGCAATCGACATGATGTTGGCGAAAACTCCGGCTGCCGTCACTCCCGCACCGGCGCCGTAGCCCTGTATGAGCATCGGGTATTCGCGGTAGCGTTCGGTAGTAAGCAGCACTATGTTGTTGCTTCCCTCAAGGTTGTAGAACGGGTGGTGGCGGCCAACTGCCTCAAGGCTGACGCTCATCTTGCCGTGATCCATGCGTGCAACGAACCTCCAGCGCTTGTCGTCTGCCTCCAGCAGCTTGCGTTTCTCCTCGAAACCGGCGTCGAGTGTGGGCAGGTTTCTCCAGAAATCGTCCATGCTTCCGGTGAAGAAACCGTCGGGCATGAACAGGTGTTTCTCCACATCGGCCTGCTCAGCCTTGTATCCGGCCTCGCGGGTGAGTATGACCAGCTTGCGCACAACGTCTATTCCGCTCAGGTCGATGCGCGGGTCCGGCTCGCTGTAGCCCATGTCCTTGGCCTTGCGCACGGTCTCCGAGAACGGCACTGTGGCCGAAAGCTCGTTGAAAATGAAGTTTAGCGTGCCGCTTAGCACCGCCTCTATCTTGAGTATCCTGTCGCCAGAGTTGCGCAGGTCGTTGATTGTGCCTATGATAGGCAGCCCCGCACCGACGTTAGTCTCGAAGAGGAACTTCACGCCCCGCCTCAGTGCGGTCTCTTTCAGGCGCAGGTAGCTGTCGTAGCTGCCCGATGCCGCCACCTTGTTGGCCGCCACTACCGATATGTTGTGGTCGAGCAGTGTCTGGTACATGGCCGCCACGTCGGCACTGGCGGTGCAGTCAACGAACACGCTGTTGAAGATGTTCATGCCCGTCACCTCGTCGAGCAGCCGCCTGTTGTCGCTTTGCTCCGAAGAAGCCAGCTCCTCGCGGTAGGTGTCGAGGTTGATTCCGTCGCGCGAGAATACGGCATGCGAGCTTGAAGCGATGCCCACGACGTTGAGTTTGAGCCGTTGCGTCTGCTTCAGCTCCTCGTATTGCGAGCGTATCTGGTCAATCAGGTTGCCGCCGACCGTGCCCACGCCGCATATAAAGAGGTTGAGTACCTTGTATTCGCTTAGGAAGAACGAGTCGTGAATGACGTTGAGAGACTTGCGGAGGTACTTGGAATTGACCACGAAGGAGATGTTTGTCTCCGACGCACCCTGCGCACAGGCTATCACACTGATGCCGCTGCGTCCGAGCGTGCCGAACAGTTTGCCGGCTATGCCGGGCGTGTGCTTCATGTTCTCGCCCACTATGGCTATCGTGGCCAGCCCGTTTTCGGCGTGCATGGGGAACATTGCGCCGGTCTCTATCTCCTTTGCGAACTCGCGGTTGAGCACCTTTACGGCCTCGGCGGCGTCCTCGTCGCTCACACCGATGGAGGTCGAGTTTTCCGAAGATGCCTGTGACACCATGAAAACCGATATGCCGTTGTCGGCCAGTGCGGTGAATATGCGCCGGTTCACGCCGATTACGCCCACCATCGACAGTCCTGTCACGGTGATAAGCGTCGTTCCGCTGATGCTCGATATGCCCTTTATGGGCTTGCGGTCGTTGTCTATCTTGTTCTTGATGACCGTTCCGGGAGCCGCAGGGTTGAAGGTGTTTTTCACCCAGATGGGTATATTCTTCACGCATACTGGGTATATCGTGGGCGGATATATCACCTTTGCGCCGAAGTTGCACAGCTCCATTGCCTCCACATAGCTCAGTTCGTTGATGGTATAGGCCGTGTGTATCACCTTGGGGTCGGCGGTCATGAAGCCGTCAACGTCGGTCCATATCTCAAGAGCCTCCGCATCGAGGGCCGCAGCTATGATGGATGCGGTGTAGTCGCTGCCGCCCCGGCCGAGGTTAGTCACCTCCCCGGTGTGCTTGTCCGAGCTTATGAAGCCCGGCACCACGGCGGTCTTCGGCCTGTCCCTGAACGTTTCGCACACGAGAGTGCGCGTCAGCTCGCTGTCGAGCACGTGCTTGCCGTGCTTCTCCACTGTCTTTATGAAGCTGCGGGAGTCGTACCGCTTTGCTCCTTCAATCAGTTCGGTCACGATAAGCGAGCTTAGCCTTTCGCCGTAGCTCACTATTGCCGCCTGGGTCTTGGGGCTTAGGTCGCGTATGAGGAACACTCCGTAGCAGATGGACAGCAGTTCGTCCAGCAGGGAGTCTATGTTTTTCAGCAGTGTCTCTTGTCTTTCCTTGCCGTCTGTCACGGCTTCCACCATGTCGTGGTGGCGTTTGCGTATGGCGGCCAGCTCGTCGGCGTATGCCTTGTCGCCTGAAAAGGCTGTCTTTGATGCCGCTATGAGCTTGTCGGTTATGCCTCCGAGTGCGCTCACCACAACGATTGTCTCACCTTGTTCGGCCTCTACGATGTTCTTGAGGCTCAAGATACTCTCCACGAAACCTACGGATGTTCCGCCAAATTTTAATACTTTCATTTCTTTTCAGTTTGGTTTGTCCCCCTTTACGGACGGGGATTTTTCAATACATTATAATGTTTAAGATGCAAAAGTAGCAAGAAATATCGTCATTGCCAATTATTTTGTGTCAAAATGGAAGTTTTCTGCGGTTGTTTGTGCACTTTCTTCACTCCCTGTCCTTGCGCCTTTCGGGAGGCAAAGGCTGCCCCGGCTGGCGGCAACTGTGCGCCGGTTGTCCGCAACCGTGGCTCTTGGCATCCGCAAACGGCCTGTTTACGGTGCGTAAATGCCCTGTTTGGGGGGGGCGTAAACGGGCGGTTTGTGATGCTCAAACGGGCGGTTTGTGCAACTGTCTGTGGCGGTGGGCTTTGCGAAACCAAGGCTTTTGCACGGAAAAGGCCGGTCTGCTGGGTTGCAGACCGGCCTTTGTGATGGCGGCAATGGCGTGTCGCCCTGCCGTGTTGTGGCGTTTGCGGTGTGCCTATCGCCTGCCTTTGCGCCTTTTCCTGCCGAACAGGTTGCCGTAACGGTTCATCAGCTTGCGCACAAGCATGAACGTGTCGAACGCAGTGATGCAGTTGCTGATGATGTTGGCCGCCAGTTCGCCACGGTTGTTGGCCGGTTTGGGCGTGAAAAGGTCGCCCCACAGGTCGCCGATCTGCTCGCTCCGCTTGTGCAGCTTGCCCTTCAGCTCGTCCTTTCTCAGGCGTATGTCCTCAAGGGTGGTGTGGTTCTGTGTGCTGTCGGCCATGTCCGGAAAACGTGAATGGGGTTGCTCCTCCGCCTATCCCAACAGGATGTTGGCCATGAAGCGCGTCAGCGGACGCTCAATCCACGGCTTGCGGAAGACAAGTGTGACGACGAATGCTGCCAGGAAGAACGTTGCCACGATGGCAAACGCCCATGCGGTGCCCACAGCCGGTGCCATGGCATAGACAACGGCAAACGACAGGTAGAAAAGCACGGCCACGGCGAGCACGAACAGTACGGTGGCCAGCACCAGGGCGGCTACGAGGCGCACCAGCTTGTCGGTTACATCGAACTTCAGATACTCCTTCTGAAGCCCGATGTAGTCTTTCAGCGCCTCAATCAGCTGCGCCAGTGTCTCTATGTTCCTGTCGCTTGACAGCATAGGCTTTCGTTTTCGGTTCCTGGACGGTTGGGTTGTTGCAGCCGGACGTCACTCTGCCGGAGCTGCGTCCTGGATATTGTCAACGAGATCGTTCACTTCACGGCGCGACAACTTTATGTTGTGCTTGTTCAGGAAGTCGTCCACCGCGTCGGTAATCTTCTCTCTGATGTCAGTACCCTTCTCCGGGGCGAGGAGAAGTCCCAGTGCTGCGCCGGCTAATGCGCCGCCAAAGAAAGCCCCGATATAACCTAAACTTTTCATAATGGTATGGTTTTATTGTTACACAATGTTTGTTTTCGCCTTACAAATATACGGTTTGTTTTGTAAAGTAGCGTACTTTTGTGTGCTTTTTTTTCCAGATACGTCAAGTTATGTGCATTTAACAAACTTTATGTGGGCGTTTCCCGTGCTTTTAATTGATAATTCGTAACTTCGCAAGCAAATATTTTGATTTGGACAATCCACAGTTACCAATAATTAATAATGTAAAAGCGATGAAGAAATACATGGTTGTGTGCGCAGGTCTGTGCGCTATGATGGCCTTGACAGGGTGCAAGTCGAGCGAAAGTGCTTACAAGAAAGCCTACGAAAAGGCCAAGGCGCAGGAGGCAGCGCAGCAGGTTGCACCACAGGAACAGACGGATCCCTATGCCAAGGCGCAGGAGACCCCGGTCGTGTCGCCGATAGTTGAGAAGCCGGCCGACGAGGCTCAGGTGGTTGACAACGCCGACAACGTGCAGGTAAGGCAGGAGAAAGTGTCGGTAATCGACGGCTCCGGACTCAAGAACTTCAGTGTTGTGGTAGGCTCGTTCTCGCTCAAGGCAAACGCAGACGGCCTGCAGCAGCGCCTCAAGGACAAGGGCTATGCCGCACAGGTGGTGAAGAACGATGACCGGAACATGTACCGTGTGGTGGCAACCACCTTTGACAGCAAGGCGGAAGCGGCTGCCAGCCGTAACGAATTCCGCGCCACTTACCCCGACGCCTGGCTGCTTTACAACGCCCGATAGGCGTCAGGGCACGTAAAATACGTGCATCTGACAGCATAAAGTGTCGGACTGACAACATGAAGTGTAGGGCTTACAACAGAAAGTGGCGAGGATACTGGCAATAGACTATGGCAAAAAGCGCTGTGGCATAGCGGTTACCGACCCTCTGCAGATAGTTCCCGGAGGGCTGGCCACCGTTCCCACGTCCGGGCTTGAAGCCTTTTTGCGCGACTACATGGCTTGCGAGCGGGTGGAACGCATCGTGATAGGCGAACCGAAACAGGCCGACGGCACTCCCAGCGAGAACTTCGCGCGGGTCAACCAGTTCGTCTGCCGGTGGCGCAAGGCCGTTCCCGACGTGCCGATAGTCTGTTACGACGAGCGGTTCACCTCGGTTCTTGCCCATCAGGCCATGCTTGACGGCGGCATGAGGAAGATGGCGCGGCGCAACAGGGACATTGTTGACGAGATAAGCGCCACAATAATCCTGCGCGACTATATGTCTTCACGGCATTAGCGGCTCGTCTTAATGCCGTTGGAGCCTTGCTTGCAGCAGCGGCGAGGCTCTTTGCCCGTTATAAGTAAACCGCAGAACCGTTGTTGCAGAACCGTCAAACTGTTGTCAGTAAGCCAATGAACCTTTATTAGCAAGCTACAAGGCAGAATGATATTACCTATATATACATACGGACAGCCCGTGCTGCGCAAAACAGCGGCCGACATACCCGAAGATTATCCCGGGTTGGCTGACCTTGTCCGCGACATGTTCGAGACCCTGACCGAGTCTGACGGTGTGGGACTGGCCGCTCCGCAGATAGGAAAGGCCATACGCGTGGTCGTAATCGACCTTGACGTGCTGTCAGACGACCTCCCTGAATATAAAGACTTCCGCAGAGCGTACATCAACCCGCACATTCTTGAGTATGACGACACCACTTGCGAGAGCATGGAGGAGGGTTGCCTGAGTCTGCCGGGCATACATGAGAGCGTGAACCGCCCGACCCGCATCCGCGTGGAGTATCTCGACGAGAACCTGAAGCCGCACGACGAGTGGGCGGAGGGCTATCTGGCACGCGTAATGCAGCACGAGTTCGACCATCTCGACGGAAAAATGTTCATAGACCGCATCTCCGCATTGCGCAAACAGCTGATTCACGGCAAGCTGCGCGCCCTGTTGCAGGGGCGGTACCGCTGCGGCTACAAGACAAAGGCGGCTGTCAGGCGATAGAAGTCCGTAATCGGGAGGCAGTGCCATGACGGGTTTTCTGAGGAATGTGGTTCTTTTGCTGGCTTCAGCCTTGCCGTTTGCCGCAAAAGGGCAGTTCAATACAGACCGTCTGTTGACCATCGGGCGCAGCGCACTGTATTATGAAGACTACGTACTCTCCATACAATACTTCAACCAGGCCATCGGTTCCAAGCCCTATCTCTACGAGCCTTGGTTCTATCGCGGCGTGGCGAAGTACTATCTCGACGACTTTGCGGGCGCCGAGGCCGACTGTTCCGAGGCGTTAAGGCGCAATCCATACGTCGTAAACGTGTATGAACTGCGCGGTCTGACGCGCATCCGGCAGAAGGAATACGCCGGGGCGATAGCCGATTACAGCCAGGCTTTGAAGTACGACCCGGAGAACCGCAACTTCTGGACGAACCGTGTGCTGTGCCGGATCGAGCTGAAAGACTATGCCGAAGCCCTTGCCGACATAGACACCATGCTCGTCCGCTGGCGCGACAACGCCGTTTGCCATGTGATGCGTGCCGACGTGTATCTGCAGCAGGGCGACACAGCCAGGGCGGAAGCCTCGCTTCACAGGAGCACGGAGCTTGACCCTTATGCCACACAGGCGTGGGCGGCGCTGTCAGTCATCAGCTTGTCGCGCGGAAAGTGGCGGGATGCGGAGAAATACCTGGACAAAGCCATCCATCTGCAGCCCAAACAGGCCGGCTATTACATCAACCGCGCCATGGCAAGGGTGAACCAGAACAACCTCAGAGGGGCAATGGACGACTACGACACGGCCATTGACCACGATCCTAACAACTTTCTCGGACACTACAACCGTGGGTTGCTGCGCGCCCAAGTGGGCGACGACAACCGCGCGATCACCGACTTTGACTTCGTGTTGCGGCTTGAGCCTGACAATCTCATGGCTCTCTTCAACCGTGCCTTGCTGCTTGACAGGACGGGAGACGTGCGCGGAGCCATAAGAGACTACTCGAAAGTGATAGCCGAGTTCCCCAATTTCTGGGTGGGACTGCACCACCGGGCTGCCTGTTACCGCCGCTTGGGCATGAACAAACAGGCCGAAGCCGACGAGTTCCGCATATACAAGGCGAGGCTGTACAAGAGCCTTTACGGCGCCCAGCCGCGCCTTAACCGCAAGCAGATGCGCAAGCGGAGCGACCTCGACCTGTCGAAATACAACCAGCTTGTGGTGGCTGACGAGCAGGAAACCGAGCGGAAATACGAGAGCGACTACCGGGGCAGGGTGCAGGACCACAAGGCCGACATGACGCTTCTGCCCATGTTTGAACTGTCATACGAGCCTCATGCAAGCGAAGTGAGGAGTTTTGTGGCCTACGACCGCCTTGTCGAGGCATACAACCAGCGTCCCGGCACATGCCGCCACCTCTATGTCAACTGCGGACAGGCCACTCTGAGCGAGCCGCAGTCCAGAAAATACTTCAGTCTCATCGACTCCCTGTCGGCGGCAATGGGCGTGACGGGCAGGCAAGCGGCCTCTTGCGAACAGATGTTCGGGCGTGCGGTGGCCTATTCGGTCATCCAGAACTTTGAAAGTGCGCGCGAAGACTTGTCCGCCTGTCTGCTTTCCGACAGCACGTCGGCCTTGGCCTATTGGCAGAGGGCGGTGTGCCAGTCCAAGATGAACGCCTTTAACGCCTCGCTCGGCACTGATGTGGCCATGCAGACGGCCAATGTGCTCTCCGACCTGTGCAGAGCGATAGCGCTAAGCCCCCAGAGCGCTTACCTGTACTATAACCGTGGCAACGTATATGCGGCGCGCAAGGACTACGCCCACGCCATCGGCGACTACACAACCGCCCTGCGGATGGACGCAACCCTTGCCGAGGCGTATTACAACCGTGGTCTTGTGCACATTCTCGCCAAGGAAATCAAGGCCGGAACGGCCGACTTGAGCAAGGCCGGCGAGCTTGGCATATACACCGCCTACAGCGTTATAAAGCGTTACTCCAAGGAGTCGCAGTGACACCCCGCCGGGTTATGCAACACAACCCTGTTTTCAATGTTGTCCTAAACACTTTTTTACACAGTAATCCAGAGATTTTTTGTACAAGCAGAACATGCTGGCATTGTGTTTCCGAAATAGTAAGTTATTTCATCCTGCATTTTGGCAAGCGCCATATTTGTATCGAAAACCAGAAACCTGCCAACTTTCTATCAGAAACTTGCCAACTTTCCATGAGAAACCTGCCAACTTTCCATGAGAAATCAGGCAAGTTTTCATTAGAAACTGTGCTGCTTCTTGTCGGTACTGACTGCGGAATACAAGACAAACCGATGTTTTTACGTGAGTGCAGACTAACGGGACGGTGCGTCAAGCACGATTGTTTTGAACCAGTCTTTGAGCACTCCCTTGTAGCCGCTCTGCGAGTCGCTCACCATCAGCAGCACCGTTTTGCCGTCGGGAAGGGGCGGAGCGAGGCACATTCCTTCATAGTTGGCGATACCGAAATTGAGCAATGTGAGACGTGTACGGAACTCCAGCAGCAGCCGCTTGGCGAGAATAGAACCGGGAACGGTCGATGTGGGGTTGACGACATACAGTTTGCAGTTGGCAAAAGAACCGAGTTTGCCCCTTGCAACGAAGAATTCCCGCTCAAGAACAATGAGACTCCCGTCGTCCAAGGCGCACAGTTCGCTAACGCCCATGGCATAGTTGGCCGCCGGGGAGCTTGCCTTCGGAGCGTCCATCTCATACAGATACTGGTTGCGGGGACGCAGGTCGCTGCCGAACGACTGTAGCCTCAGCCTGTTGCACACTCCGTTTTCAGGCGTGGCCTGCATCCCGTCGGTGGGCAAAGTGCTCTCGGTGGTTGTCCAAAACAGTTTGGTGTTTGCGTTGTAAGTGAGCGACTCAAAGCCATAGTTGCTTGTGGCAGAGGCAAAGACCTGCGGAACTTCAAGCTCCCTTCCGGTCAGTTTGCCGTCAATGGCATACTCCTTTATACGGTTGTCGGCCTCACCGCTTATGAACAGCGTGCCGGTTTCGGGCACATAGGCCACGCCCTCCTGGTCGCGGTTGGGCGATGCCGCCGTGCGGA
>CAVAPI010000028.1:0-24458 GCA_963590445.1 Lachnospiraceae bacterium
GAGTTGCAAATTGTAAGTTTTTCAAATGTCATTTTTCGTTTTGACACACCCTCTTCTGTTTAATTTAGCCACCAGCTTGAGGGACGAGCCGGTTTGAAAGGTATCTATACGATGAAGCAAAAAGATTACTTTCGCTTCAGAAAAACACAGTAGGTGCGGCACCCTCGCCGCATCCCATCGGCATAAGGTTCTCTTTTTATACGTCTTGGTACATATAACCCGTTGGCGGAATGCCGCACCTACTAAAATGCACACGAGACATTTTAGTAGGCGAAGCACCCTCGCCTCTAATTTTGCAGTCGGAGTACAAAGCAATTGCATGAAGTCACAAACGGCTTCACCCTTGCTGGTTGGCTCTATAGCATCCCTGCTCCGTTACTCCCACTCAATATTATCTGTAAATGTTTAGGAAAGGAGTGGAAAAATGCGTAATTTTGCAGACTGAACGATACATTCGTCAGCATGATAAGCAACAAGGACTACATCCAACTGCAAGCATACACACGATACGACGGCGCACTGACGGCCGTAGTCTGGACAGTCAGCTTTGCCCTGTACATAGCAGGCATCTCCAATCCGCTTTCCATGATGGCCGGAATGGGTCTGGCGGTGTTTTCACCATTCTTCATAGCCATGCGCTTGCGGCGATACCGCGACTGCGCCCTCGACGGCTGCATATCGTTTCGCCGCGCCTACGCCTATTCGTTCGCTGTGTTCTGCCACGCTGCGCTGCTCTTCGCCATAGCCCAATATGTCTATTTCGCATTCATCGACAACGGCTATTTGATTGGATGCATGACCGAACTGCTCAGCGACCAACAGGCCAAGCAAATGATACAGGCCTACGGCATGGAAAAAGCGGTGGACGAGAGCCTTCAGGCCATACGCACGGTGAGGCCGATAGACTATGCGCTGAACAATCTCTCCCTCAATTTCATAATAGGACTGGCAGTCAGCCTGCCGATAGCCGGAACAATGAAGAGAGGCGGAAGGCGCGGTTGAGGCACAGCCGTGGCGACTACTATAACCCAAAGCAATATAATAACTATATAATATGGACATTTCCGTTATCATTCCCTTGTATAACGAGGAGGAATCGCTGCCCGAACTGTATGCGTGGATCGGGCGGGTCATGGACGAAAACAAGTTTTCCTATGAGGTAATCTTCGTGAACGACGGCTCCACCGACCGCTCCTGGGAGGTGATAGAGAGCCTTGCCGCCAAGCACGAACAGGTGTGCGGCATCAAGTTCCGCCGCAATTACGGCAAGAGTCCGGCTCTGTACTGCGGTTTCAAACAGGCGCAAGGCGACGTGGTAATCACCATGGACGCCGACCTTCAGGACTCGCCCGACGAAATTCCCGGCCTGTACAAGATGGTAAAGGAGGAAGGCTACGACCTCGTTTCGGGCTACAAACAGAAGCGGTATGACCCGCTGTCAAAGACCATCCCCACCAAGCTGTTCAACGCAACGGCAAGGAAAATAAGCGGAATAAAGAACCTGCACGACTTCAACTGCGGACTCAAAGCCTACCGCAAGGACGTGGTGAAGAACATAGAGGTGTATGGCGAGATGCACAGATACATACCTTATCTGGCAAAGAACGCAGGTTTTGACAAGATAGGCGAGAAGGTTGTACACCATCAGGCGCGCAAATACGGCAAGTCAAAGTTCGGTCTCAACCGCTTCTTCAACGGCTACCTTGACCTTATCACGCTGTGGTTTCTGAGCAGTTTCGCCCGTCAGCCCATGCACGTGTTCGGCTTTCTCGGCTCCATAATGTTCTTCATCGGCTTCATCTCCGCCATAGGTCTCGGTTTGGACAAGCTCTACGCCCTGTCGAAAGGCATACCGCAGCACCTCGTTACCGATTCACCTTATTTCTATATAGCGCTTACGATGATGATGATAGGCACTCAGCTGTTCCTGGCAGGCTTTCTCGGCGACCTCATCAGCCGCTCTTCCAGCAAGCGCAACGACTATCAGATTGAGGAGGAGATAAGATGCGGCGAATAGCCATAGCCCTTATGGCCGCAAGCCTTGCCGCCGCATGCTCATCGATAGACTGCCCGGTGCAGAACACGGTGAACACGGTCTACGGACTATACAAAAGCGACGGCACCGCCGACACACTGCGCTATGACACGCTGACCATAGCGAGCACAAGGCGTGACGGCAACGACACGATACTGCTCAACCGCAGTGTGAACACCACAGGGTTTACGCTACCCATAAGCAGCGGCGCGGCCACCGACACGCTCTTCATTGAACTGAAAGACACCTTGTCAGCGGTGCGCAGAGACACTCTGTATATAGACAAAGACGACTATCCGCACTTCGAGTCGGTTGACTGCAGCATGTCTCACTTCCACACCCTCACAAGCGTAAGATGGACAAGCAACGCCATCGACTCGGCCATTATAACCAATCGGAACGTCAACTATGATGTCTCAACGCAGCACATTCGCCTTTATTTCAAGCCTCGCAATTAGTCTGTGCTTTGCGCTCACGGCAAACGGACAAAGCAAGATATTCACTGTTGAGAAGGATTCCGTTCCCCTTTTCAACGGTTTGTCCGTGTCGGTAGACCTTGCCGGCCCAGCAATGCTCGTCCTTAGCGATTACGGAGAGTACGAGGCTGCGCTGCGGGTAAACCTTCACGACCAGTATTTCCCCGTGTTTGAACTCGGCTATGGCAAGGCCAACCACGACGACGTGGTGACTGGCATCAGCTACAAGACCGCTGCGCCGTACTTCCGCATAGGTTGCGACCTCAATCTGCTGAAGAAGAAGCACACCAAGAACAGGCTTTACGGCGGCATCAGGTACGCCTTCACTTCCTATAAGGCAGACATAGCCCGTCCGGGACTGCAAGACCCGGTGTGGCAATGGGACTCCCCCGTTGACCTGCGGGGCGAACAGTGCAGCCAGCACTGGCTTGAGGCGGTGTTTGGCGTTGACGCACAAGTGTGGGGGCCGCTGCATCTCGGTTGGAACGTTCGCTACAAGCGTCGCATAGCCCACAAAGACAGCAGTGCGGGCAACACCTGGTATATTCCCGGTTATGGCGTTTACTCTGACACTCGCATCGGCGCCAACTTCAATGTCATTATCGACATATAGAAACCTCACCACTTATACCCTGGCAAACTACTTCCTATATGGACAAAAGCAAAAGAAACAAACGTCTGGCGTGGCAGTTGCCGTTCCTCACATTCCTTATTATCGGCACTGTCCTTATCATCAGGAACCAAAAACAGGTGCCTTACCAACACAGCCGCGGCTTCGTGTTCGGCACAAGCTACAGCATGACCTACCAATGCGACTCCGACTTGACTCGCCAGATAGAGGCTGAGCTGCAAAAAGTGGACAACTCGCTGTCACCGTTCAACAAGCGTTCGTGCATATCCGCCGTGAACAGAGGAGAAGACGTGGAGGTTGACGACATGTTCCGCGAGGTATTCCTCTTGGCGGAAAAGGTTTCAAAGGAAACCGACGGAGCGTTTGACATTACCGTAGCGCCGCTGGTCAACGCCTGGGGCTTCGGTTTCAAGCACGGAACGCCCCCCACGAAACATTCGATAGACAGTCTGAAAGCCACAATAGGCTACAACAAGGTTTCGCTCTCCGGCAGCCGTGTGCGCAAGACCGACCCTCGCGTCATGCTTGACTGTAGTGCCATAGCCAAAGGCTACGGATGCGATGTAGTGGCGAGGATGTTCAAGAGCAAAGGGATAACCAATTTCATGGTGGAAATCGGCGGAGAGATAATAGCCAACGGCATCAACGAGAAACGCATGCCATGGAAAATCGGGGTGACGAAACCCAACGACGACTCGCTGAACGTAAACAGCGAAATACAGACCGTGCTCAACGTGACCGACAAGGCTATGGCCACAAGCGGCAACTACCGCAACTTCTATTATAAGAACGGCAGGAAATACGCCCATACCATAGACCCCAAAACCGGCTATCCCATACAGCACAACATTCTATCCTCGACCGTCATTGCCGGCAACTGCGCCACGGCCGACGCATACGCCACGGCGTTCATGGTGCTCGGCCTTGACAGGGCGAAGAAAGTGCTCGAACGCCATCCCGAACTCATGGCCTACTTCATCTATTCAGACAAGAACGGGAAAAACGCCGTTTGGTATTCACCCTCCATGAAAGGCAAATTTCTCCAGTAAAGACTGGTGCAAGAATATGCAGACGTTGCAGATTTACGACAGACTGTTGCAGTTTCCACTGTTCTTTGGGCTGGGCATGGACGATTTAACCCACATTGCGGGGCACACAAAGTTTGACTTCAGGAAGTATGCGGCGGGCAAACGCATCATACAGGAGGGGCAGATTTGCGACGAACTCCTGCTCCTCACCAACGGCAAAGTGCAGGTCTGCACCTCCGCATACGACCACAGCTATTCGGTAGAGGAAGAGACACCGGCACCGTATGCCGTCCAGCCGGAATGCCTGTTCGGACTTACGCAACGCTACCGCAGTACTTTCACTGCCATTACCGACACCAATTTTATAGTAATAGGCAAGAGAGAGGTGGAAAGGCTGTGCGACACGTTTACAGTTGTGCGCATGAACCTGACAAACACCCTCGCCACGCAGTCGCAAAGGCTGGCCGCAAGGCCGTGGAGGCGGCAGCCGGCCGACCTTGGCGGGCGCATTGTCGCGTTTATAGTGGGCAGATGCCAGTATCCGGCCGGCAGGAAAACCCTAAAGATACTCATGTCACGGCTGGCCGAAGAGCTTAACGACAACCGGCAGAACGTGTCAATAGCACTCAATGACATGCAGCGCAGCGGTCTCGTGAGCCTGTCCCGTGGTCGCATCACGGTGCCTTCACTCGAAAGACTCATCACCGGGCAATAGCCGCACCGGGGCTTTTCCGCACCAAAGCCCTGCCTTTCCGCCTCCGTACACCCACTTTCTCCCCTTCAAACGCCTTCTTCCTGACCGTAAAGCAGTGCTGTGCGAAATGCAGCCCTGCCGGTTGGCCATGCCAAACTGGCAGTTTGCTTAATTTTTATTATCCGTTTGCCAACAGCAAACAGCCGTTAAGCCTCGCATTTGAAGTGTTAAAATGCGACAAATAAACACGACATATTGGCACAATGACAAAATTTGCTTCTATATTTGCACCCGTCCAATAGACATAAACGACAAAGACATAATTAAAGACTGTACAAGATGAAAAAAATTGCGAATTATCTAATGTCGGCAATCTGCCTCGTTTCCATCGCTTTCTCGGTAGCTGCGTTCAACAAAGCCGGCGCTGCCACACCGGCAGGACAACCGGTAGATCTGACTTATGCGGCAGACAAGGCACTGCCATCGGTCGTTCACATCAAATATGTGCAGAACAGCAAGGTGAAAACCGTAAACGTTGAGAGCGACCCGTTCAGTGATTTCTTCAACGACCCGTTCGGCGGCTTCTTCGGACGCGGCAACGGAGGCACGCGCCAGCGCCAGATACAGACACCGAAGCGCACCGCCACCGGTTCGGGAGTGATCATTTCGTCTGACGGATACATCGTCACCAACAACCATGTGGTTGACGGAGCCGACGAACTGACCGTCACGCTCAACGACAACAAGGAATATTCGGCACGCATCATCGGCACAGACAAGTCAACAGATCTCGCCCTGATAAAGATAGACGGCAAGAACCTGCCCGCAATCGCCATTGCCAGCAGCGACGACGTTAAGGTTGGCGAGTGGGTGCTGGCCATCGGCAACCCTCTGGGGCTGAACAACACGGTGACAGCCGGCATCATCAGCGCCAAAGCCCGCTCGCTCGGCGCGTCGCAAACGGGCATCGAGTCGTTCATACAGACCGATGCAGCCATCAACGCAGGCAACTCTGGCGGCGCTCTCGTGAACACTAAGGGCGAACTGGTGGGCATCAACGCCATGCTATATTCCCAAACCGGCTCATACAGCGGCTACGGTTTTGCCATCCCGACAACCATTATGAACAAGGTGGTTGACGACATAAAGAAGTACGGAATGGTGCAGCGCGCTCTCTTAGGCATCACCGGAAGCGACGTGAAGAACTATGTTGACAGCCAGAAGGACGAGGGCAAGGAAATAGATCTCGGCACTATGGAGGGCGTATATGTCAACAGTGTCAACGACGACGGCTCGGCTGCCGCCGCCGGACTGAAGCAAGGCGATGTCATAACGGCCATTGACGGACAGAAAGTGACCAAGATGGCCGAGCTGCAAGAGGGCATTGCAAAGAAGAGACCGGGCGACAAGATTGAGATAACCTATCTGCGTGACAAGAAAAAGCACACGGAAACCGTCACTCTGAAGAACGAACAGGGCACGACAAAGATGGTAAAGAACAACGCAGACCTCGACATTCTCGGAGCAAGTTTCCGGGAAGTGACCGACAACCAGAAGAAACAGCTCGGCATAAACTACGGTCTGGAAGTGCTGAAGGTAAGCAACGGCAAGCTCAAGGATGCAGGTATAGGCAAGGGATTCGTCATCCTGAAAGTGAATGACACCAACATAAAGACCGTAAGCGACCTTCAGGATGCCGTAAAGGAGGCTTCCACGAGCAAGGAACCAGTGCTCTACATCAAGGGAACCTACCCGACAGGCCGCATAAAGTACTTCGTCATTCCCCTTGAAGACAACTGATTGACGGAACAAGTGCCATTGCTTGGCGGAACAAACGCAACAGTTTGACAAGAAAAGCATCACCCTAACGCGCGCCAGGCCAAGGCCGCACAGACTGAAAGCGGGCAGCCTCAAGATTGAGACTGCCCGCTTTTCGCCTATATTGCCGTGCTGTTCTTCTTCTTTTCCGCTAAATCAAAGACATGGGACTGCCCGCTTTCTGCTTATAGAAGGCAAGGGTTTGAAGGGCAGGAAGCCCGGTCTGCGACAGTAAAGTCAGCGCATTTGGTTCTTTCCCAAGGCTCCATAGACCACCTTTGCCACCAGTGGCTTGCTCGTTTCGTCGGTCATTCCGTGTCCCAAGCGTCCGTATATGTACGGCACCTCAAGGCCTTTTATGCAGTAATGTGTTATGTCAGCCACCAAATCTATATTGTCTATGTCGAACTCACCGCTGGCTTTCCCGTCGGAATAGACCTTTCTGAACAGCTCAATCTCGTCTTCGTCGAAGTTCTTCCGCACCTTTTCCACCATCCAGATGTTGCGGAAAAACTCGGCGCGCAGGTTGCCGTTGCGCACAACCGTCTCCTTTATCATGTTGAGATGGGTGTATATCAGCTCGATAATCTTGTCCTGCGGGTGCGTATCCTTGGCGGCCACCTCATCCATCTTGTCGGAAAGGCGCTCCAACTCCGACTCTATCACAGCGTAATACACGTCGTCCTTGCTCTTGAAGTAGGTGTATAGGGTGCGCCTACCACGCCCCGACGCCACGGCGATGTCGTTCATCGTCGTGTTTTCAATCCCGTTTTTTGCAAAAAGCTGGCGAGCCACATCGACCAACCGCTGCCTCGTTTTCGTTATTGACATATTTATCTCCCTTAAAAACCGGCGTTGCACATTGCTTAAGTCGTGTGCAAAAATATCAAATATATTCCGATTGGGCAAATATTTCAGGGGAAAAAGGAGGGCGGAGCGTCTGTGTCCACGGCTTATGGGGGCCATTGGGGGCGGCAGACTATTCGGTCAGCTTGCCGTCGGCCTCAAGTGCGTTCCAGAAAGAATACCTTGCTTCGGGGTTGACAGCCTCGATACGGCTGAAAACGTCCCTCATGGCGGTGCGCTGCGAGTCTCTTTCAAACGGGCAGACCTTCAGTTGCCGCCCGTAGCCGCGCAACCGTGCGAACGCCTCTATGTCGCTTTCCTCCTCAAGGCACAGCGGCCTGATGATTGTAAGCGGCATTTTCTTCAAGGCAAGGCGCACCGGCATGGCGGAGAAGTGGCCCTGGAAAAACTGGTTCATCATGGCTGTATGTATTATGTCGTCCATGTGGTGGCCGAGAGCCAGCTTGTTGCAGCCCAAATCCTGTGCCGTCCGGAACATCTGCTTGCGCCTGTGCCACGAGCAAAGGAAGCATGCGGGCTTGCGGGAGGCGGCGTTTTCGTCGAAGCGTGTGGTGACTGTGCGTAGCGGCACGCCGAGATTTCCGGCGAAAGTCTCAAGGTAGGAGGTGTCAGACAGGTAGTCGATGTTCTCCATCCGCACGTGCAAGGCTGTAATTCTGAACGAGGGACGGGTTATCTTCATGCGCTTTGCGAGCAGTTCCAGCAGGCATAGCGAGTCCTTACCGCCCGACAGACCGACGAGAACATGGTCGCCGTCGTCTATCAGGCGGTAGGTTGTCAGTGCCTTCTGGAAGCGTCTCGTTATCTTGCGCTCCAGCTTTTGTTCGTCAGAGAGTGCGGGCACGGTTCTTGTAGCGTTGGGGTTTGAATCGGAAGTTGCCGCCCTGTGCAAACAACCCGGCGGCTTGCTGTGGACAACCCGGCGGTTTACGATATGCAAAAAGGGCATTTACGGTAGCCGAACCGCCCGTTTGCGAGGCGGAAACAGGGCGTTTAGGACAGCCGGACAGGCCGCCTGCGAGGTGCGGGCAGGTCATTCGCGGCAGATGACCGTACCGTTGGCCTGATGTGTGGCAAGCACCAACACCTCGGCAATCTGCACATGGTCGGGAGCACTGGCCGCATAGAAGACCACATCGGCTATGTCGTCACCGTTAAGCGGCTTGATTCCACGGTAAACACTGTCGGCCCGCGCATCGTCGCCACGGAAGCGGACGTTGGAAAAGTGGGTCTCCACCAGTCCGGGCTTGACGTTTGTCACCCTTATCTTGGTGTGTGCCACGTCAATACGCAGCCCGTCGGAGAGAGCCTTTACCGCACTTTTCGTGGCGCAATAGACGTTTCCGCCGGCGTAGGCGGCGTCTCCGGCCACGCTGCCTATGTTGATTACGTGGCCGCGGTTGCGCTCTACCATGCCCGGCACGACCAGCCGCGTCATGGTAAGCAAGCCCTTGATATTGGTGTCTATCACCTCTTCCCACTCGTCAGGGTCGCCTTCATACTCAGGATCAAGCCCCCGTGCCAGCCCGGCGTTGTTTACCAGCACGTCAATGCGCCGCCATTCATCCGGCAGAGAGTCCATTGCCTTTACGGCAGCCGCCCGGTCGCGCACGTCGAAGTTGAGCGCAAGCACCCTGCAACCGCCTGTCCCCAATCCTGTTTCCAACTCTTCCAGCTTCCGGGAGTTGCGCCCTGTGAGTATCAGGTCGTACCCTCCCTTGGCAAAACGCTTGGCACAGCCCTCGCCAATGCCGCTGGTCGCGCCCGTTATCAGCACTATCTTCTTTTCCATAACATATGTTTTCGTGGCCTTTGCCACCTTGTTTCATATCCCAAACCCGCAATCCGGCAGTACCGTTGTGCGGTATGGCACGTACAGACGCCGCAGTCAGGCCGCCTTTCAGTCCATGAAAACCAGATAGACCGCACCTGTGAGGAGCAGGAAAGCCAGCAAATGGTTCCAGTGGAGCGACTGCCCCTGGAAGAGAACGTGGGCAATGACGGCAAAAACCACCAGACTGACGCACTCTTGGATGACCTTCAGCTGCACCAAAGTGAACGGCCCGCCGTTGCCGCTGAAGCCCATGCGGTTGGCAGGCACCTGACAGCAGTACTCAAAAAAGGCTATCCCCCACGAGAAGACAATCACTCCAAGGAGCGGCCATTGGCTTGACACGCCCGTCTGCTGTAGCCGCAGATGGCCGTACCAGGCCAGTGTCATGAACACATTGCTCAACAGGAGCAGCAAAATGGTGCATAAACCGTTCATCAACGCTGCGACTACTGTTCGGAAAGGCTTGCGTCCATGTTGGCAGCAGCCCTCCTGCCGTCGCCCATGGCAAGGATCACGGTGGCTCCGCCGCGCACTATGTCGCCTCCGGCGTATATTTCCGGGCGAGAACTCTGCATTCCTTCGCTGACAACGATAGTGTTCTTGCGCCCCAACTCAAGGCCTTCGATGGAGTTGGGCACCAGCGGATTGGGCGAAACTCCCACGGCCACGATCACCTGGTCGGTGTCTATCGTCACCGTCTTGCCCTCCACCGGCACCGGACTGCGCCGTCCGCTTGCGTCAGGCTGGCCGAGTTCCATCACCTGAAGCACGGCCTGGCATACGGCACCGCTCTCGTCGGCCTTGTATTCCAACGGGTTGTGGAGCGTGAGGAAGCGGATTCCCTCCTCTTTGGCGTGCTTCACCTCTTCAAGACGCGCCGGCATTTCGGCCTCGGAGCGGCGGTAAACAAGCGTCACCTCGGCCCCCAACCGCTTGGCAGTGCGGCACGAGTCCATCGCAGTGTTGCCTCCGCCGACCACAAGCACACGCTTTCCGAAGTTCATCGGGGTGTCTGTCGCAGGGTTAGCGGCATCCATAAGGTTGACACGTGTAAGGTATTCGTTGGACGACATGATGTTTATCGAGTTCTCACCCGGTATGTTCATGAAGTTGGGAAGCCCAGCCCCGGAACCTACAAAGACGCCTTTGAAGCCCTGAGCCTCAAGTTCCTCGACGGAAATGGTCTTTCCAACGATGCAGTCAGTATGGAAACGCACCCCCATCTGCTTCAGATTTTCTATCTCGACGTCCACTATACGGTTCGGAAGGCGGAACTCAGGTATGCCGTACTTGAGCACTCCGCCTATCTCATGCAACGCTTCAAACACGTGGACCTCGTATCCGCGCTTCGCCATGTCACCGGAAAAGCTCAGTCCGGCAGGCCCTGAGCCGACCACTGCCACCTTCTTCCCGTTGGAAGGAGCCATGTCGGGCAGCGAAATGTTGCCGCTCTCACGCTCGTAGTCGGCCACGAAACGCTCCAGATAGCCTATTGCCACCGCCTGTCCGCCCGTCTTGAGATGTATGCAGCGGCTTTCGCACTGCTTTTCCTGCGGACATACGCGGCCGCACACGGCAGGCAGTGCCGACGTGTTCTTGATTACTTTGGCTGCGGCAAGCAGTTCGCCGCGCTCAACGTTCTTTATGAATGACGGAATGTCTATGTTTACGGGGCATCCCTCGACGCATGAAGGCTTGGCACAGTCAAGGCAGCGCTTGCTTTCCCTAACGGCCATCTCCGGCGAAAGGCCGACATTCACCTCCTCAAGCCTCGTCTTGGAGCGGTATTCCGGCTCCAGTTCGGGCATAACCACGCGCTCCACGGCCATCCTCTCCTTGGGTTTCACCGCGGTTCTCAACGCCTTGCGCCATTCAGCGTTGCGGTCGGTGAGCGCGGACATAGGCTCTTCGTTGCGCAGTGCGCCTGTCTGCGCCTGGCAAGAGGCCGTTTCGGATTTGCAATAAGGCGCTTCCGCATTGCAAGAGGATGCTTCCGGCTTGCTGTCCAGGCCGTTGAGATGCTCTTCGAAGTGCTCCATCTCCTCCAGTTCCGCCCGTTTGAACGTGCCCATGCGCTTGAACATCTCGTCCCAGTCAACGAGTGAGCCGTCAAATTCGGGTCCGTCGATGCAGACAAACCGGGTCTTTCCCCCTATCGTAAGGCGGCATGCGCCGCACATACCCGTACCGTCAACCATGATGGTGTTAAGGGATACGTCGGTCGGAATGCCGTAACGCTGGGTGAGAAGGCAGCAGAACTTCATCATAACGGGAGGGCCTATGGCAAACGCCTTGTCTATATGCTCGCGCTCAATGAGCTTTTCGATGCCCACAGTGACCACACCTTTCTCGCCGTAAGAGCCGTCATCGGTCATTATAACGGTCTCGTCGCTGTGCCTGCGCACCTCGTCTTCGAGTATAATGAGGTCTTTTGTGCGTCCTGCCAGCACCGAAAGCACACGGTTGCCGGCCTCTTTGAGAGCCTTTATTATGGGGAGCATGGGAGCCACACCCACGCCTCCGCCGGCGCAAACGACCGTTCCGTAGTTCTCAATGTGCGTGGCGTTGCCCAAAGGCCCGACCACATCGGTTATGCAGTCGCCATCGTTGAGCATGCAAAGTTTGGCAGATGACAGTCCCACCTTCTGCACTACTATGGTGATTGTGCCCCGTTTCGGGTCGGCGTCCGCTATGGTAAGCGGCATCCGCTCGCCCTTTTCGCCTATGCGGACTATCACGAAATTGCCCGCCTTGCGGCTCTTGGCAATCAGAGGAGCCTCTATCTCAAAGAGAAAGACGTTCTCCGAAAACTGTTTTTTGCATACTATCCTGTTCATAAAGCCGTTTGTTTGGTTGTTGAAGTGTATGGGAAACGAAAAGCACAATGGACAACAGCCGCCCCGAGTGTGGCGTACGTCGCCCATTGTCCCATTGCTTTTTCAGCGTATATATAATATGTACGCGCGTATCATTGGAAGTTGTTGTCGTCAATCATGTCAAATCCGCAGTACGGAACGAGGCATTTCGGCACGCGTATGCCCTCCGGGGTCTGGTTGTTCTCAAGTATTGCGGCCACTATGCGGGGCAATGCGAGGGCTGAACCGTTCAGTGTGTGGCAGAGTTCTATGCGTTTGTCGTCAGCGCGGCGGTAACGGCACTTCAGGCGGTTGGCCTGATAGCTCTCGAAATTGGACACTGAAGAAACCTCAAGCCAACGCTTCTGCGCTCCGCTCCACACCTCAAAGTCGTAGCAGATGGCCGATGTGAAGCTCATGTCTCCGCCGCACAGGCGCAGTATGTGGTAAGGCAGCTCCAGTTTCTGCACGAGTCCCTCCACGTGGGCGAGCATTTCCTTCAGGCTTTCGTAGGAGTGTTCGGGCGTATCTATGCGCACTATCTCCACCTTGTCGAACTGGTGCAGACGGTTAAGCCCCCTCACGTCCTTTCCGTATGAACCGGCTTCGCGGCGGAAACAGGCCGAATAGGCGGTGCGTTTCACCGGCAAGTCCTTCTCGTCCAGTATGGTGTCGCGGAAAATGTTGGTCACCGGCACTTCTGCGGTGGGTATCAAGTAGAGGTTATCGAGGTTGCAGTGGTACATTTGTCCCTCCTTGTCGGGCAGCTGCCCCGTCCCGTAGCCCGACGCCTCGTTCACTACGTAGGGCGGTTGCACCTCCAGATAGCCGCTCTTGCGCGCCTCTTCGAGGAAGAAGGCCTCAAGTGCGCGCTGCAGGCGTGCCATCTTTCCGATGTAGAACGGGAAGCCGGCCCCCGTAACCTTTACGCCCATGTCGAAGTCTATCAGGTTATACTTGCGGCAAAGGTCCCAGTGACACAGTGCATCCGCACCGAGCTGGGGCATCGGGCCGCCCTCTTTCACCACGACATTGTCCGATGCGTCCTTGCCTTCCGGCACGTCTTCGTTGGGTATGTTGGGTATCGAGCACAGCAAATCGTGCAGTTCCTTCTCCGCGCCGTCCATGGTTTCCTGCAAAATCCTGTCGGTCTGCTTCAGCTCCGACACCTTGGTCTTCATGGTTTCCGCATCGTCTTTCCTGCCCTGCTTCATCAGACTGCCAATCTCGGCGGCCATCTTTTTGGCCTCCTGCTTGTTCTTGTCCAGTTCTTTCTGGGCTTCACGCCGGCGTTTGTCAACCGTCAGCACCTTGTCGATGGCTTCGCGGGCACCCTCAAAGTGCTTCTTTTCCAAGCCCCGAACAACACGTTCTGTCTCTTCACTGATCAGTTTAAGTGTAAGCATATACTATGTTTTTATGTCCTTTTGTCGGTTTCACGCCACAAAGTTACACTAAAATATCCACATAAAGCCCCAAATGGCTTTATTAAAGTAAGCGTCCGGGACGGGAAACCGGTCGTGCGGACTTCGTAAACACGGCTTTTACGAGGTGCAAACACGGCATTTACGCACCTCAAACGCGGCGTTTACGATGCCTGAACAGCCCGTTTGCGCACCGCAGCCCGGCGGGTTATGTAACAGACCGTGCGTCTGGCGCGGCCCAAGCCCACGGTGCAGGCGGACGAAAAAGGGCGTTTGGCTTTGCCGTTTATGCCTTTTTACTTAATTTTGTTGGCCGAAAACACTGTTGGAATGGACGATTACATAGAGCTGAAAGGGGTTCGGGTGAACAACCTGAAGAACATTGATGTCAAGATACCGCGCAACAAGTTTGTAGTAATAGCCGGAGTGAGCGGCTCGGGCAAGTCGTCGCTGGCCTTCGACACGCTCTATGCCGAGGGACAACGCCGCTATGTGGAGAGCCTGTCGGCCTATGCGCGGCAGTTTCTCGGCAGGATGGACAAGCCCGAATGCGACTTTATCAGGGGCATACCGCCCGCAATCGCCATAGAACAGAGGGTCACGAGCCGCAATCCGCGCTCCACAGTGGGCACAACCACAGAGATTTACGACTATCTGCGGCTGCTCTACGCCCGCATAGGCCGCACGTTTTCGCCCATAAGCGGCGAGGAGGTGAAGAAGCACAGCACGGCCGATGTGGTGGAATGTATGGAGAAGTTTGCTAAAGGCACTAAGTTTGTGCTGCTTTCTCCGTTGTGCATCAGCGAGGGACGCTCGGTTGAGCAACAGCTCAAGACAAGTATGCAGCAGGGATACGCCCGCCTATTGGTCAAGGGCGACTTCATGCGCATAGACGACTGTCTTGCTTCCAAAGCCTTTGAGGGGTTGCCGGCCGGTGACATCTGGATTGTTATCGACCGAATGTCGGCCGACGGCTCGCAGGACAGCGTCTCCAGGCTGTCGGATTCCGCCGAGACAGCCTTCTACGAGGGCGACGGACGGTGCCGTATGGTGGTCATGCCGTCGATGATAAGCTACGACTTTTCCACACGATTCGAGGCAGACGGCATGACTTTCGAGGAACCCGGCGACAATATGTTCTCGTTCAATTCCCCTGCGGGGGCGTGTCCAGAATGCCAGGGCTTCGGCAGCGTGATGGGAATAGACGAGAGGCTCGTCGTGTCCGACACGTCTCTGAGCGTCTATGACGGCTGTGTGGTGTGCTGGCACGGCGAGAAACTGGACGCATGGCGCAGGGAGTTCTGCCGCAGGGCGGCCGCTGACAACTTCCCGGTGTTCGAACCGTACCACAAACTGACCGCCGAACAGAAGGAATGGCTGTGGCACGGACTGCCAAGCGAGCGCGACAAGGACATTGACGACCAGGTTTCCATCGACTCGTTCTTCCACATGGTGAGGGAAAACCAGTACAAGATACAGTACAGGGTGCTCTTGAGCCGGTACAGGGGCAGGGCTGTCTGCCCGGTATGCCACGGTACAAGGCTGAAAAAGGAGGCAGACTACGTGAAGATAGGCGGCAGAAGCATCTCGTCACTCGTGGACATGCCGATAACAAGGCTTCAGGAATGGTTCGCCAACCTGCAGCTTTCCGAACGCGAAACGGCCATTGCCCACAGACTTCTGCACGAGATAACAAGCCGGTTGCAATTCATTGTCGATGTGGGGCTTGGCTATTTGACACTGAACCGTCCCTCCAACACTCTGAGTGGCGGCGAGAGCCAGAGGATAAGCCTTACCACTTCACTTGGAAGCAGCCTCGTAGGCTCGCTCTACATACTCGACGAGCCGAGCATAGGGCTGCACTGCCGCGACACAGACAAGCTCATCGGAGTGCTGCGGAGGCTGCAAAAGCTGGGCAACACGGTGGTTGTGGTGGAGCACGACGAGGAGATAATGCGCGCAGCCGACTATCTGATAGACGTGGGCCCCGACGCGGGAAGCCTCGGAGGGCGCATCGTGTTCGAGGGAAGCGCATCGGCGGTAAGCGAGGAATCGCTTGTCAGGTATCCGGAGAGCCACACAGTGAAATATCTCACGGGAGTGGAGGGCATAGCCGTACCGCACAGCCGGCGGAAGTGGAACATGAGCATCCGCATAAACGGCGCACGGATGAACAACCTGAGGGGTATCAACGTGGAAATACCGCTCAACGTGCTCACTGTGGTTACAGGTGTGAGCGGATCGGGCAAGTCGAGCCTCGTGAAAGGCATCTTCTATCCGGCCCTGAAGCGCAGGCTGGGCGACGTGGCCGACACTCCCGGAGAGCACAGCGCCATGGAAGGCGACATAAAGGCGGTGAAACACGTGGAGTTCGTTGACCAGAACCCGATAGGAAAGAGCACGCGCTCCAACCCGGCAACCTATGTTAAGGCATACGACGCCATCAGAGACCTGTTCGCAAGGCAGCCTTTGGCCAAGCAAATGGGTTTCTCCGCACAGTATTTCTCGTTCAACGCCGACGGCGGACGGTGCGACGAGTGCAAGGGAGCGGGCGTGATAACGGTTGAAATGCAGTTCATGGCCGACCTCGTGCTGACCTGTGACAGTTGCCACGGACACCGTTTCAAGAAGGAAATACTCGATGTTCGCTTCGCCGGAAAGAACATTGACGACGTGCTGAACATGACCATAAGCGAGGCTATCGGCTTCTTTGAGGCCAACGGCGAAGCAAATGTGGTTCGCAGATTGCGCCCCCTCGAAGCCGTGGGGTTGGGTTACATCAAGTTAGGGCAGAACTCCTCCACACTGTCCGGCGGCGAGAACCAGCGTGTAAAGCTGGCCTACTTCATCGGACAGGAACGTCAGGAACCCACAATGTTCATCTTTGACGAGCCGACCACGGGACTTCACTTCCACGACATACAGTGTCTGCTCTCGTCTTTCAACGCCTTGATCGAGCGGGGGCACAGCGTATTGGTCATAGAGCACAACCTGGAGATAATAAAGTGCGCAGACCACATCATAGACATCGGCCCCGGAGGCGGAGAACACGGCGGTTCCCTCGTGGCAGCCGGCACTCCCGAAGCGGTAAGCGGCTGTAAGGAAAGCATAACCGGCCAATATCTGAAGGACAAACTTTATTGATAATTATTTTGCGAAACTAAAAAAAAAGCCTAACTTTGCAACCGCTATTCTGAAAGGGAGCATTTTCAATGCCGATATGGCTCAGTTGGTAGAGCAATTCATTCGTAATGAATAGGTCCTCGGTTCGAGTCCGAGTATCGGCTCACCCTTTCCGGGCAGCAATCCGATGGGATACCCCATGCAAGCGGCAATAGCTCAGTTGGTAGAGCATTGGCTTCCCAAGCCGAGGGTCGCGGGTTCGAGTCCCGTTTGCCGCTCAATCCACAAGACATTCATTCCACTTACGCAAGGAAACCGACTCCTTTTGGGCAGGAAACCTTTTCATTTTCGATTGGAAACAGCCGTCCTTTCGCAAGCCCCTGCTCCCTTTACACAACAAGACACCCTTTATTATATTAAGGTATTGTTTCCCCCGATCCGCAACATTGCCGCCTTTACGCAATGAAAACCAGACATTCAAGGAAAGCAAAGCCGCCTGAAAAGATGGTGGACAGAACTTTTGAGAGGGCGTTGTTCGTGCCCCAATCGACAAATCACGTACCAACAGCGTGATTTTGCGGTTCAATAACGATGATTGTACGCCTATTGGCGATAATTGTACACGCAAAATACGCAGCATAACTACATTTGCCGCAGATAAAAATACAACCCGGCATACAAGAAAACGACAACCTATTGTCAACTAACAACTATATTTTATGTAACTAACGTTCTTTATCAACTATCTCAGAGGCAGTGATGCGGTGAGGCACCGCTGCCCGTAACTTCAGGGCAGGGCAACAAGGATGGCTCAGACCAGTCATTTCAAAGGCAACAACCGCCGGGACACAGGCAGGGATTGCCGAAGTGAAAGAAGTAGTCGGGATAACCATGTTCTGAAGAAGGCCATCCATCGGCCCTAAGTTTTTGCTAAAAGAGGCGCATCCCCACTTTTCCCGTTTAGGGGATGCGCCCCTTTGCCTTTCAAAGGCGTCGGGAACATGATTCCAAGGATAGAGAAAAGAACCCGGAAGCATAAGGAAAAGAGTTGAAAGGCATCGGGAATTTCAAGAAAAACCGCAACGTATGAAAAAAACACTCACCACATTACAGACGGCATTCTCCGTATTACTGCCCGCACTGCCGGCAGTCATGCCCGCACTGCTGGCGTTTGTGCCCGCAAAGGCGCAGGCTCCGATGGATGGAGGCGTGTGGAAAGACAACCAAGGGGTGCACATCAACGCCCACGGAGGCAACATCCTGAGCTACAAAGGCACATACTACTGGTATGGCGAGAGCCGCTCTAACAGCGGAAAGCCGTACAGTTCGCTCGGCGTAAGCTGCTACACGTCGAAAAATCTCAAGGACTGGACCAACCGCGGGCTGGTGCTTGCCGTGTCTGAAGAGCCGGGAAGCGACATCGAGGGCGGCTGTATCATAGAGCGTCCCAAGGTGGTTTACAACCAAAAGACCCGCAAATTCGTGATGTGGTTCCACCTTGAGCTGAAGGGACAGGGCTACGGAGCGGCACGAGCCGGGCTTGCCGTGAGCGAAAACCCGTTCGGCCCGTTCCGTATGGTGCGCTCCGGCCGCGTGAATGCCGGGCTTTACCCCATCGGATTCTGCATGCCTGACACCGCAGACCTGCGCCTCCAGCTGCTCCGTCCAGAGACCCGGAAGTGGTGGACACCCGAATGGCGCAGGCAGATAGAGCGCGGAATGTTCTTCATGCGCGACTTTGACGGAGGGCAGATGGCGCGCGACATGACCATATACATCGATGACGACGGCAAAGCCTACCACATATTCTCGTCGGAGGACAACCTCACGCTGCAAATAGCCCAACTCACCGACGACTACATGAGCCACAACGGGTGCTTTGTACGCGTTGCGCCAGGCGGACAGAACGAGGCACCAACCATATTCAAGCAGGATGACGGCACCTACTGGATGATCACCAGCGGATGTACGGGCTGGGCACCCAACGCAGCACGCCTGATGAGAGCCAAAAACATAATGGGGCCTTGGGAACAACTGCCCAATCCGTGTCGCGGCAACGGCGCAGACAAGACTTTCGGGGCGCAGGGCACATATATATATAAGGTGGAGACCGAGGCGCAAAGGCGTATGTTCGGTGGCGCAAGCTATGTGTTCATGGCAGACATCTGGAAGCCCGACAATCTTGGAGACAGCCGTCACTTGTGGATTCCGATAACCTTTGAGGAAGGAAAGCCAACCTTGAGAAGGTGACAGGCGGGAGGGCGGATACTTTTTCCCCTCCTTTCCTTTACGTTTTCCGTGCTTTATCCGTAATTTTGCCCCATATTCTTTTACGGAAAAGCAAATGACTGAATACGAAAACCATGCTTTTGACGGCATTGCCACGCCTGTCTATATCGCAGAAGAACGGCTACTGCGGCGCAACCTGGAACTGATAGCCGGTGTGGCACGCCGCGCCGATGTGGAGATAATACTCGCTTTCAAGGCTTATGCCCTCTGGAAAACCTTTCCGCTGTTCAGGAAATACATAAAAGCCACCACGGCCAGTTCGCTAAATGAGGCTCTTTTGGCCGCAAGGGAGTTCGGTTCGCCGGCGCATACCTTTTCCCCTGCATACACGGAAGAGGAGATTTCCGACATCGCAAGGTGCTCAAGCCACCTCACATTCAACTCTCTTTCGCAACTGGACCGCCTCTACGGCAAGGCCAAGGCGGCCAATCCAGAGCTGTCATGCGGCCTGAGAGTGAACCCGGAGTACTCGGAAGTGGGCACGATGCTTTACAATCCGTGCGCTCCCGGCACGCGTTTCGGAGTGACAGCCGACAAGTTGCCCGACACATTGCCCCAAGGCATCGACGGTTTCCACTGCCATTGCCATTGCGAAAGCGGTGCCGACGTGTTCCAACGCACGCTCTCACACATAGAAAGCAAGTTCGGGAGGTGGTTCAGCCAGCTGAAATGGATAAACTTCGGCGGCGGCCACCTTATGACAAGAGCCGGCTACGACACCGATTTGCTCGTAGATATTCTGAAGGGCGTACACGAGAAGTATCCCAACCTGCACATTATACTCGAACCGGGCAGTGCCTTTGCCTGGCAGACGGGCGTACTGGTGACAAGAGTGGAGGACATCGTAGAGGACAAAGGCATAAAGACCGCCATAATCAACGCAAGTTTCACCTGCCATATGCCCGACTGTCTGGAAATGCCCTACCAGCCTGAAGTGCGCGGAGCGGTGCAATGCCCCATGGAAGAGGCCGCCATGCCGTGCACATACCGCATAGGCGGCAACAGCTGCCTGTCGGGTGACTTCATGGGTTCGTGGCGTTTCGACGCCCCACTCCGCATCGGCGACATCATAACCTTTGAGGATATGATCCACTACACGACGGTCAAGACCACCATGTTCAACGGAATACACCACCCGTCCTTGGCGTTGCTGCACGAAAACGGACAGATTGAAACCCTCCGGACATTCACCTACGACGACTATAAAGGCAGGATGGACTGAACTCCTTTGACTGTACTCGCATAAATGTTTATGTAAATCGACGAAAGGGACAGAGAAAATCAATGAACGTTGCAGAGACTACGGTCACAATGCAACGGATTTTGCCGGTTTCCGGTGTGTCAAGAAGCTGCAAAAGAACTGTTTTCAAGACAAGACACCCTGTATCATTATGGTAAATATGCCTTGAAATGTGGCAGAACGAACCTTTTACTCCTCCGACTGATACTGTTTTATGCCGCAAAGGATCCAACGGAATTAACAAAGGGAGGTTGGCAGGAAAAGAATTCCACGTTCCCAATTTCCCAAACTTTATGTAGGACGGCTTTCGATTTATTGTTTTTTAGGCGGAAAATATTTTGTCGGTTGGGCAATAATGCTTATTTTTGCAAAAACAACAGCCATGATGAAGAAGCTACTTATATATTCTCTCTTCACAGCCATGCTGCTTTCGGTCTCCACAGCGGCCAAAGCATCGGAGCCGGAGGCGTTCATACAGGAACAGATTGACGCTGACAGGATAAGTATTACGGTGAACCAGTCCACGCTCTGCGTGAACGGTGCCGCCGGACAGGTGCTTGAGGTGGTGTCACTCACCGGGCGGCCTGTGGCTTCGGTCAAGATAGAAAGTCCGTCACAGCGTGTTGAACTTAATTTGCCCAAAGGTTGCTACATTCTGAAAGTAGGCAAAGTGGTGAGAAAGGTTTCCATTCGCTGATATTGGCCTGCTGTCTGTTGGCCGCAATCGGGCTGGCAGGGTGCAGGGAAAAGGCCGAAAATCCTAACAAAGACATAGGCGCAGAGGCGTTTTCAGGGTGGAAAACGCAGGCTTATGCGCTCAATTCCCTCCGGATAAGGGACGCTATAGACGGGTTCTGCCGTGCAGACAGGGACTCGATGGCGGCTGACTATTACACCCGATCTTATTATTCCAGGCGCAGTCCGTTCCTTTGGATTGACCGCAGTGGTGTGGACGAGCGTGCCGACACGCTGGTTGCCGTGCTCAAGACCGTAGGGAGCATGGGCTTCAGCGAGGCGGCTTTCGGCGTGGAGCGTATAGAGAGTGACCTGAGACGCGTGCGCTGCCTCGACTTCGGCGGCGACTCGCTGGCCATAAACCGCATGATGGCCTCCATCGAATACCGGCTCACCAAGGCTTATCTCCGCTATACCGTGGGCCAGAGGTTCGGCTTTGCCGACCCCTACCGGCTCTTCAACCGCCTTGACCCGCTGCCCTGCGACAGTACAGAGAGGCCGAAAGGCTTCCGCAAGCTGTATGATGCCGGAACGGAACGACCCGGCAACGGGTTCTATGCCAAGGCTCTGCGCCAGATAAGAAGCGACAGTCTCGGCCTGTTCCTGCGCAGTGTGTCTCCCGCAGACCCGCTGTACGCCCGGCTTATGGCCGAGTTGCCGTCGGCAAAGGGCTTGCCGGCACGGCGGAGACTGCTCTGCAACATGGAAAGATGCCGCTGGCGCGGGGGCAATCCTGTCGCACAAGATGGCAAATATGTGGTGGTGAACATACCTGCGTTCCACCTTTACGCCTACGGAGGCGACTCTGTGATGGAAATGAGGGTGGGGTGCGGAAGCGTGAAGACCAAGACCCCGATGCTCAACAGTGCCATTGAGCGCATGGATGTCAACCCGGTGTGGAACATACCTGTGAGCATTGTCAAGGGCGAAGTGGCCCGCCACGCCGGCGACACGCTCTATTTCAACAGAAACAAGTACTATATAGTGGAGCGGAAGAGCGGCAAACGGCTGCCCGCAGAGTCAGTTACACCGGCCATGCTGCGCAGTGGCAACTACCGGGTGTCGCAGGAAGGGGGCGAAGGCAACTCTCTGGGGCGCATAATATTCCGCTTCCCCAACAATTTCTCGGTGTTCCTGCACGACACGTCGAGCCGTGGGGTGTTCCAACGCGACTACCGGGGAGTGTCGCACGGCTGCATAAGGGTGGAAAGACCGTTCGATTTTGCCGCCTATCTGCTCGACAGTCCGGGCGAATGGACGCTCGACAAGCTGCGCATATCCATGGATCTGCCTCCGCAGACGGCACGAGGACGAGCCTATGTGAAGGCCGGGCACGAGGACAACCGCCTCGTCAGTTCGCTGAAGGTGTCGCCCGGCGTACCTATATATATAACCTACTTCACCCTCTACCCCGATTGCCGCGGAAGACTCGCGGCCTGGCCCGACGTGTACGGCTACGACGAGGCGCTGTGGCGGTGGATTAAACCTTTTACAGACTGAACCGTCAGACAGAAAGTGGACAAGTTCGACGAACGGAAGATAGTGGCTCTCCTTTCCGACCCGGCCACAAGCCGCAAGGCTTTCGGCAGGTTAGTGGAGCAATATGGCGAACAGCTGTATTGGCAAGTGAGGCGTATCGTACTGTCACACGACGATGCGAACGACGTGATGCAGAACGTTTTTGTCAAGGCATGGACGGGTATCGGCTCCTTCCGCAACGACTCGAAGCTCTCAACATGGCTCTACAGGATTGCCGTAAACGAGAGTCTTGACTTCATGCGCCGCAGAAAAGCGGTGCAAACCGTCAGTGCGGACGACGCAGACGCAGGGGTCGCCAATGCCCTGATGGCCGACAAGTACTTCGACGGCGACGAGACAGCGGCACAACTCCAGCAGGCAATCACCATGTTGCCCGAAGTTCAGCGCACCGTGTTCAACCTCCGCTACTACGGAGAGATGAAATACAGCGAGATGAGCAAGGTGTTGGGCACGTCGGAAGGGGCGTTGAAAGCCTCTTACCACATCGCCGTGAAAAAAATATCGGAGTATTTCAAGAACAGGGATTAAACCTTTGACAGCCAAGACTGTCAAAGACATAAAAGGAAAACCAATGACAAGCAAAGAAGAAAGATACCTGAGAAGCAGGGTTGGGAAGCAAAACCCGTTCCGTGTGCCGGAGGGTTATTTCGACGGGTTCGCCGCGCGGATGACGGAAAACCTGCCGGAGCAGGACGGCAAGGCTGCCGCTCCGGTCAGCCCGCACCGCCCCAGAGTGGTGCGGATGGTGCTTTACGCAGCGGCCTGCCTATGCATTGCAGTACTCGGGTCAGCGGTCTATTGGAGCAAGCTGTCCCTGCAAAGCGCGGAAAGCGGCAATGCCCAGATGGCCGTCCACACAGTTACGAACACAGATGTCTATGTTGACGCCGTGGCAGACTACACCATGATGGACAACTCGGACATCTACGCATATTTGTCGGAAGAGTAGGAACAAAAAGAAAAGGATATGGGCATGAAGAAAGTATTGTTGGCTGTTGTGGCACTGGGCTTTGCCCTCTCCACGGGCGCACAGAAGCAGCAGGAGAAGTTCGACCCAAAGAAGTTCCGCGCCGAGTTGGAGAGCTACATCATAAAGGAAGCGTGCCTTACTCCCGTGGAATCGTCGGCATTCTTCCCCCTCTACGACGAGATGAACCGCAAGCAGCGGAGCGTATTCGATAAGATGCGCCGCCTCGGAAAGATGCATCCTGCCAGCGAAGAGGACTGTAAGAAGGCGATAAACGAGCGCGACAAGCTCGATTTGGAACTGAAAAAGATACAGCAAACCTATCATGGAAAATTCCTGAACGTCCTTTCCGCCAAGAAAGTCTTTGTCATACTGAAAGCCGAAGACCGCTTCCACCGCCGGATGCTGCACCGTGACGGGCGCGACAGGAAGTGAAAAGCATCGAAATTGGGCGGTTTACGGGTAACAAACACCCTGTTTAGCACCTGTAAACGGCCGCTTTAGGCTATGCAAAAGGCCGGGTTGACCGGCACAAACCGTCAGGATAGCGAGTGCAGACAGACAGAATGGCTGACGCAAATGGCCGGATTTGTTCCGAACATTGTATAAATTCCTCCCGAAAAACAGTTGGAAAAACTTCGGAAACCTGCCATAAAACAAAGAAAATCAGTCAAGGAAACAGTAAAAACCCGTGAAGAAAACAAAGGAAATCAGTATGGAAAATGCCGGAAATATTTAGGTTCCTGATTGCTTTCTGGAAAAAACATGGCAAAATGTTTGCAGTTTCGGGAAAAAGCCGTACCTTTGCACCGCATTAAGCGAAATGCTCCTTTTGAAAAGGATCACAGGCGGAAATAGCTCAGTTGGTAGAGCACGACCTTGCCAAGGTCGGGGTCGCGGGTT
>CAVAPI010000029.1:0-24190 GCA_963590445.1 Lachnospiraceae bacterium
TTGCCATTATAATTCTACTTTTGAATGAAAAAATAAAGCCTCGCTGTATGGCTTTGTATCGGCATACAGCGAGGCTTGTTTTTTATAATTCAGGGTTTTGACACACCCCCTTTGCCGTTTCACAAACACAGCCCAACTGTTTCAGTAAGAGACAGTTGCGCTGCGCCGCAACAAACCGCCCGTTTCCGCACCGCAAACCGCCCGTTCACAGGCGCCAAACAGGCCGTTTGCGACCCGGAAACCGGCGGGTTACGAAACGCCGCCGCCCGCCTTTTGTCCCAAAGAGCCATGGCTTGCGGCGCATAATGCGAGGGGACAGGCCCACAGCGCCGCCCCTTACAATGTGTCACGCTTTGGGGCGGCACTTGCAACATGCGTTTTGCAAAATGCGGAAAAAGCATTTCCGAACATTAAAATAATCACAAAAACATGACAAAAAGGCACGTAAAAGGGCACGTTTTTCTTGGTAAAGCCAATTAGATGCCGTAACTTTGTGCACGGAAACGGCAGAAAAGGCGTCATTTCTAATTAACATCAAAACATAAAGTTAACCATGGTAAATTACAAAACACTGGGTCTCGTCAATACACGCGAGATGTTCAAGAGAGCCATCAGCGGCGGTTATGCCATCCCGGCTTTCAACTTCAACAACATGGAGCAGCTCCAGGCCATCGTCAAGGCATCGTCCGAGCTGAAGTCACCCGTAATCCTGCAGGTGTCAAAGGGCGCGCGCAACTACGCCAACCAGACCCTTCTGCGCTACATGGCCGAGGGTGCTGTGGAGTATGCCAAGGAGTTGGGATGCAAACACCCCGAAATTGTGCTGCACCTCGACCACGGTGACAGCTTCGAACTGTGCAAGAGCTGCGTCGATATGGGCTTCTCTTCAGTGATGATAGACGGCTCTTCGCTGCCCTATGAAGAGAATGTGGCACTGACAAAGAAGGTGGTTGAATACGCCCACCAGTACGATGTCACCGTTGAAGGCGAACTCGGCGTGCTCGCAGGCGTTGAGGACGAGGTCGCATCCGAGGTGTCCCACTACACAAAGCCCGAAGAGGTTATTGACTTCACGACCAAAACCGGCGTCGATTCGCTGGCCATTTCCATCGGAACAAGCCACGGCGCATACAAGTTCAAGCCCGAACAGTGCACCCGCGACCCCAAGACAGGCCGCCTTGTGCCCCCTCCATTGGCCTTCGACATCCTCGATGAGATCATGAAGCAGCTCCCCGGCTTCCCCATAGTGCTCCACGGCTCGTCGTCAGTGCCCCAGGAATATGTCGATATGATCAACCAATACGGCGGAAAACTGCCCGATGCCGTCGGCATACCCGAAGAACAGCTCCGCCTGGCGGCCAAGAGCGCAGTGTGCAAGATCAACATTGACTCCGACTCCCGCCTCGCTTTCACCGCAGCAGTGCGCAAGACTCTGGCCGAAAAGCCCGCAGAGTTCGACCCCCGCAAGTACTGCGGCCCCGCCCGCGACCTCATGGAGGACATGTACAAGCACAAGATCATCGACGTGCTCGGTTCGGACAACAAGCTCGGACAGCCCGACTGATAAAGCGCTAATACTACATACACACGAAATCCGCAGCCGCGCCAAGCACAGCCTGCGGATTTTTTTGCGCCCAAAGCCCTACTCCCTTTGCCTTGCGCCGCTCTTCCGCCCCGCGAAAAGGGGACTGGCTGGCGTGCTCTGCCGTATTGACTGCATGCGGAACAAGTGTTGTTATTCCTGAAAACCTTTGGTCTTGTTTGGTTTTTTGGCTACTTTTGCACGGTACAAGTGCCGGTGGCAGGGCTGGGGCGACCGCTTTCCATGCGACTCCGCACCGCCTGCGCTGAACAAAGGCGCGGGCCAGACGTCAAGAACCGCCGGCGTCTGCTCCGTAAACCGCCGGGTTACGTATCGCAAATGCCCTGTTTAAGGGCCGCAAACGGGCGGTTTGGACACCGCAAACGGCCGGGTTATGAAGCGGAAACGGCAGCACTGTGACAACCAAGGCGTTACCCGGAGCGGAAAACCGCTGCTTAAAGAGAAGAAAATGCTTATATACAAATGGCTTGACACACTGGGGAAGTACCTCATACTGATGGGTCGCACGTTCCAAAGACCCGAACGGATGAGGATGTTCCTCAAGGAATATGTGAAAGAGATGGCACAGCTGGGTGTAAACTCGATAGGTATTGTGCTTCTTATCTCGTTTTTCATCGGCGCAGTGATATGCATACAGATGAAACTCAACATCCAGAGTCCGTGGATGCCCCGTTGGGTGTCGGGATATACCACGAGGGAGATACTCCTGCTGGAGTTTTCCTCCTCGATAATGTGCCTCATACTGGCGGGGAAGGTGGGTTCGAACATCGCATCCGAGATAGGTACGATGCGCGTAACGCAGCAGATAGACGCCCTGGACATCATGGGCGTGAACTCGGCGTGCTACTTGATACTGCCAAAGATACTCGGCATGATCACCATCATGCCGTTTCTCGTCATTTTCAGTTCGGCCACGGGCATTCTGGGGGCTTATGCCACGGCCTATGTGGGGCAGGTGCTAAGCCCGGACGACCTTACGCTCGGCCTGCAGCACTCCTTCAACCCATGGTTTGTGTGGATGAGCATCATCAAGAGCCTGTTTTTCGCATTCATCATATCGAGTGTGCCCTCCTACTTCGGCTACACTGTGGAAGGAGGGTCGGTGAATGTGGGCAAGGCCAGTACGGATGCGGTGGTGAGCAGCAGTGTCCTGATACTCTGCTCCGACGTTTTCCTGACGCAACTGCTAAGCTGAACCCCAAGAACGCCATGACTGTATGATAGAAATAAAGCATTTGAGCAAATCGTTTGAGGACAGGGAGGTGCTGAAAGACATCAGTACGGTGTTCGAAAACGGCAGGACCAACCTGATAATCGGCCAGAGCGGTTCGGGAAAGACCGTGCTGATGAAAAATCTCGTGGGGCTTCTCACCCCCACAAGCGGCAGCGTGCTCTACGACGGGCGCGACTTTGTGGCCATGAGCAAGCGGGAGAAGATCACGCTGCGCCGGGAAATGGGCATGATCTTCCAGAGTGCCGCACTCTTCGACTCGCTTACGGTGCTCGAAAACGTCATGTTCCCGCTCGACATGTTCTCCTCCATGAACCTGCGCGACCGGGTCAAGAGGGCGCAGACGTGCCTTGACCGCGTAAATCTGGTGGAGGCGCAACGGAAATACCCCGGCGAAATTTCGGGAGGCATGCAGAAACGTGTGGCAATAGCGCGGGCCATTGCCCTGAACCCGCAGTATCTGTTCTGCGACGAGCCTAACTCCGGGCTTGACCCGAAGACTTCGCTGGTGATAGACGACCTGCTGCACAGCATAACGCAGGAGTACAACATTACAACCGTCATCAACACGCACGACATGAACTCGGTTATGGGCATCGGGGAGAACATTGTGTTCATCTACAAGGGCGCCAAGGAGTGGCAGGGGCACAGTTCGGACATAATGACATCGACCAACGAGAAGCTGACCGACTTCATTTTCGCCAGCGACCTGCTGAAAAAGATGAAGCAAACGGAGATGGAAAAGCTCGGAACCGCACGGTAAACCGGGAGGAAGGCGGAGGTTTCCGGCGACAGAGCGGGAAGCCTGTACGCAAGGAGCAGCCGGCTGCGGGGCCAACGGCTGGGGGAAAACCGTAATAGTGGTTGGTTTGTCAGTAAAACGGGGACGGCATTTGCCAAGCCGATGCAGTACTTTTGCAGCGGAAGTGCGGAGGCCCGGATCGCAAACGGTGCACTTACGCCCCGCAACCGTGCCGTTTGTCATCCGCAAACGGGCGGTTTACGACACGCAAACGCACTGTTTTTAATTTGCAAACGTCCGCACTGTGGCGGAAAACAAACGGAACAATCATGGAAAAGAAAGAAATGAGAATTATCAAGGACGCTGAGTTTGAGGGCGAACGGCCGCTTTTCGAGTCGCACAACCTGCGGCTGGAAAACGTAACCGTACACCAGGGCGAGTCAGCCATAAAGGAATGCAGCGACATAGAGGCCGTCGGCTGCCGCTTTGAGGGCAACTACCCCTTCTGGCACGTGCACGGTTTCGTGATAGAGCGGTGCTTCTTCGACGTCGGGGGACGCTCCGCGCTGTGGTATTCCGACCATCTGCGCATGAAGGACACCGTGATTGACGCTCCCAAGATGTTCCGCGAGATGACCGACATAACCATTGACAACGTGGAAATGAACGATGCCGACGAGGTGTTCTGGCGGTGTGACAGGCTTAACATAAGGAACCTGAAGCTCCGCGGCGGCACTTACCCGTTCCTTTTCAGCCGGAACATATACATAGACGGACTGGAAAGCGACAGCAAATACGTGTTCCAGTACGTGAAGAACCTTGAACTGCACAACGCAAGGATAACCACCAAGGACGCACTGTGGGAGTCTGAGAACGTGACCGTGTATGATTCGGAACTCAACGGCGAGTATCTCGGCTGGCATTCGCGCAACCTGCGGCTGGTGAACTGCCGCATTTCGGGCACCCAACCGCTGTGCTACGCCGACAACCTCACGCTTGAGAACTGCACAATGGCCGACGACTGCGACCTGGCCTTTGAGTACAGCACGGTAAACGCCACCGTCAACGGCCCGATACGCAGTGTCAAGAACCCGCGAAGCGGCTCGATAACGGCCGGAAGCTACGGGGAAATAATCATAGACAAGAACATCAAGGCACCGGCAGACTGCGAGTTGCGGCTGCGGGACGGGCAGGTCTGACCGCACAAGAGCAACCCCCACACCAGCGCAATGGCTACCGGCAAGCAAAAGACCGACCACCTGCTGTCGCTAATACGCGAAGGCAAGAGAATGACTCTGGCACAACAGCTGCGTCTGGCGGCGCTGCTCAGCGTGCCGGCGGTCGTCGCACAGTTCTCATCCATCGCCATGCAGTACATAGACGCATCGATGGTGGGACATCTGGGGGCGAATGCCGCCGCGTCAATAGGGCTTGTGTCCACCACGACATGGCTGTTCGGCGGTGTCTGCTCGGCGGCTGCCACCGGCTTTTCGGTGCAGGTGGCCCACCTGATCGGTGCAGGCGACTTCGCCAAGGCGCGCCGCGTGCTGCGCCAGTCGTTCACCGGCGCACTGCTGTTCGCCCTTGCGCTCGCCGCAACCGGCGCAGCCATAAGCGGCAAGCTGCCGGAATGGCTCGGCGGAGACCCGGTCATACGCCGCGACTCCTCGCTCTACTTCCTCATCTTCTCGCTTTTCCTTCCTGTACTGCAGCTCAATTTCCTCGCAGGAGGCATGCTGAGGTGCAGCGGAAACATGCGTATCCCGAGCCTGCTCAACGTTATGATGTGCGCACTCGACGTCCTGTTCAACTTCATCCTCATCTTCCCCACCCGCGAAGCGGCCTTCGGCGGCCACTGCTTCACCATCTACGGCGCCGGACTGGGCGTTGAGGGGGCGGCACTGGGCACCGTGCTTGCCGAAACGGTCACTGTGTGCGCAATGATGTGGTACTTGTGCGTGCGCTCCCCCATGCTCAGGCTCACCAAAGAGTGCGGAAGCTACCGCCTGTGCAAGGCTGTCGTGCAGAAAGCCGTCAGGATAGCGCTGCCAATGGGCTTCGAGCGCGCGACAATCTGCGGTGCGCAGATAATGACCACGGTCATTGTGGCGCCACTGGGCATAGTTGCCATCGCCGCCAACTCGTTTGCGATAGTCGCGGAGAGCCTTTGCTACATGCCGGGCTTCGGCATATCGGAAGCGGCGACCACTCTGGTGGGGCAAAGTCTCGGAGCAGGCAGGCCGAAGCTGACCAAGAGCTTTGCCAACATAACGGTTCTGTCGGGCATGGCGGTCATGGGGGCCATGGGAGTGCTCATGTACATTGGCGCACCGCAGATAATAGGAGTGATGACTCCCGTGGACGACATACGCATCCTTGGCACAGATATTCTCCGCATCGAGGCTTTTGCCGAGCCGATGTTCGCCGCAGCCATCGTAACCTACGGAGTGTTTGTGGGAGTGGGCAGGACTGTTGTGCCGAGCCTTATGAACTTCGGCAGCATCTGGGGCGTCCGTCTCACGCTGGCGGCCATTCTCGCCCCGACAATGGGCCTGCGCGGAGTGTGGCTCGCCATGTGCATAGAGCTAACCTTCCGCGGCGCAATCTTCCTGGTGCGCCTTTGGGGCACGAAATGGGCCAGAAGGCCGGGCTTCGGGCAAGGGTGACGGCATATAGACCGGCAGAAACGATACGCCGGCAACGTATTGCGGCATATAGACCGGCAGGACAAGGAACTGAAAACGAAAGGGGAACCATATGAAATACGACTTTGACACAGTGATAACGCGCCGTGGCACGAACTCATACAAGTGGGACACGCCGGAAAAGGACGGGGCTTTGCCCATGTGGGTGGCCGACATGGACTTCCGCACCGCCCCTTCCATAATCAGAACCCTTCAGGACAGGGTGGCTCACGGCATCTTCGGCTACACCAAAGTGCCTGACGAATACCATGAAGCGGTTATCGGGTGGTTCAAACGCCGCCACAACTGGACGATAGACCGCCGGTGGATAATCTGCACGAGCGGCGTCGTGCCGGCCATATCGGCCATTATAAAGGCTCTGACCGTGCCCGGCGACAAGGTAATCGTGCAGACGCCGGCCTTCAACTGCTTCTTTTCTTCTATAAGGAACAACGGGTGCGAACTCTCGGCCAACCGTCTGATTTACCGGGAGGGCAGATACCACGCCGATCTCGCCGACCTCGAAGCGAAAGCCGCCGACCCCAAGGCAAAAGTCATGCTGCTCTGCAACCCGCACAACCCCGGCGGACGGGTGTGGACGGCCGACGAGCTGCGCCATATAGGCGGGATATGTCTTCGCAACGGTGTGTTCGTGATAGCCGACGAGATACACTGCGAATTTACATTCAACGGCCACGGCTACACTCCGTATGCCTCGCTGTCGCCGGAGCTGCGCCGCAACGCCGCAGTGTGCCTGTCGCCGAGCAAGGCGTTCAACATTGCCGGGCTGCAAATAGCCAACATAGTGGCGGAGGACGACGGGGTGCGCGCCAAAATAGACCGTGCCATCAACGACAACGAGGTGTGCGACGTGAACCCGTTTGGCGTTTTGGCCACAATAGCCGCCTACAACGATGGCGGAGAGTGGCTCGACGAACTGCGCGAATACCTGTGGGAGAACTACCTGCACACCGTAAACTTCTTCGCAAAGCACCTCCCCGACTACCGCATAATGCCGCTTGAGGGCACCTATCTCCTGTGGATAGACTGCCGCGCCGGCGGTTTGGATGCCGCAAAACTGGCGGAACGGATGGAAAAGGAGCAGGGGCTGGTGCTAAGTCCCGGCACGGCGTTCGGCCCCGGCGGCGAGTTTTTCCTCCGAATGAACATAGCCTGTCCGCGCAAGTTGCTCGACGACGGGCTGCAAAGGTTCTGGAAAGTTGCCGCAAACCTATAGGAGCGGTGTCGCAAACGGTGCGTTTACGACCCGCAAATGCCACAGTTGTTTTCGTAAACACGGCATTCAGCACCCGCAAACCTACCGTTTACGAAACGCAGATATGCAGGAATGGAGGCGGAAACATACTAAAACGATGTCGGAAAGCAAACGGAAACGGCATTGGAAGCATACGGAAACGAAATTGGAACATACAAAAGCGGCAAGCGCGGAGACTGTATAAGTACAGTATCTCCGCGCTTGCCGCTTGTATCGAGGCCTCTTGCAGCCTGTATCGGGTCCGTTTGCCGGCCCTTACTTCATCATCCACACCCCGTCACGCTCCACCATAGGCACGACAACCTCCTCTTGGGTGCTGTCAGCATAGCAGAACAGGAGGAAAACATCGGTTCTTCCCTGCACCGAATCGGTGCGTGAGGACACGGTACGCACCTCCCTGATGCCGCCATGCTCCTCCTTTTGCTGCGCCATGAACTGCTTGGCGTTCACCACGAGCTGCTCCACGTATGACGGAGGCAGCCCTTCGGCATTGCTGAAGCCGTTTACGTAGTCCGCATAGCGACCTTCCACGAGGCTGTCGTAATAGCCTTTCGCCGCCTCGGCGGCCTTGTCCTCAACGGCATCGCCGCCGCACGAGGCCAGAAACAGTGCGCCCAGACAGAGGCAAACGGCCGCTGTCTTGGCAAAGACCAACCTTCTGCACATCATTTCTGGCGCACAAAAATGTTTATAGGCGACCCTGTGAGAGTCCAGTTCTCCCTTATCTTGTTCTCAAGGAACCGCTTGTAGGGTTCTTTCACGTACTGTGGCAGGTTTGCATAGAACACAAACGACGGTATCTGCGTGTTCGGCAGCTGCGAACAGTACTTTATCTTGATGTATTTGCCCTTGATTGATGGTGGCGGATAAGCCTCTATCAGCGGCAAAAGCGTCTCGTTGAGCTTCGTAGTGCCTATGCGCACCTTGCGGTTCAGATAGACTTGCTTGGCCGTTTCGAGCACTTTGAAGATGCGCTGCTTGGTCAATGCGGAGGCAAACACGATGGGAAAGTCTACGAAAGGAGCCATCCTGTTGCGTATGGCCGCCTCGAACGTGTCTATCACCTTCTGCGTTTTGTCCTCCACAAGGTCCCACTTGTTCACCACAACCACCAGGCTCTTGTTGTTCTTCTGTATGAGTTGGAAGATGTTCATGTCCTGTGCCTCGATGCCACGGGTCGCGTCTATCATCAGAATGCACACGTCGCTGTTCTCTATGGAGCGTATCGAGCGCATGACAGAGTAGAACTCCAGATCCTCAGACACCTTGTTCTTGCGGCGTATGCCGGCGGTATCGACCAGATAGAAGTCAAATCCGAACTTGTCATAGCGTGTGTATATGCTGTCGCGGGTGGTGCCTGCTATCTCGGTAACGATGTTCCGCTCCTCGCCGATGAACGCGTTTATGATGCTGCTCTTGCCTGCGTTGGGGCGTCCGACGACCGCAAAGCGCGGAATACCCTCCTCCAGAGTTTCGCCGGAGTCGGCCTTGAGGAGCGTGAGCAGGTGGTCGAGCAGGTCGCCGGTGCCGCTTCCCGTTGCCGCACTGATGCAATACGGGTCGCCGAGGCCGAGGGAGTAGAACTCGGCAGCATAGTAAAGCTGCGTATTGTTGTCGGTTTTGTTGGCCACAAGCACCACCGGCAACTTTGTGCGGCGCAGTATCTTGGCCACATCCATGTCCCAGTCGGTAACACCGTTGGTTATGTCCACAAGAAACAGCACTACGTCGGCCTCTTCCGTGGCTATGAGCACCTGCTTGCGTATCTCTTCCTCGAACACGTCGTCCGACTTGACTACCCAGCCGCCCGTATCTACTACTGAAAACTCGCGCCCGTTCCACTCGCACTTGCCGTACTGGCGGTCGCGGGTGGTGCCTGCCTCGTCGCTAACTATGGCGTGGCGCGTCTGCGTGAGGCGGTTGAAGAGTGTGGACTTGCCCACATTGGGGCGTCCTACTATCGCTATTAGGTTTGGCATTGCTGTGCTTTTGGTTGTTTTCCTTTGTTTTAACTATTCGTATCGGGACTGTCTTTCATGCAAGACCATGCCCCATAGCCGCCCTATTCAGGGTTATAGCCGAAGCTGTCAAGCTCCCGTTGCGAGCTGCGCCAGTCCTTGTCAACCTTGACAAACAGCTCCAGATAGACGCTCTTGCCGAAAAAGCGTTCCAAAGCCTTGCGGCTTTCGGTGCCAACCTTCTTCAGCGCGATGCCCTGATGGCCTATTATGATGCCTTTCTGCGAGTCGCGCTCCACGTAGATCACTGCGTTGATGTGTATGCTGCGGCCGGTTTCCTTGAAACTCTCCACGCGTACTTCCACCGAATAGGGTATTTCCTTGTCGTAATACAGCAGTATCTTTTCGCGTACTATCTCGCTTACGAAGAAGCGGGCGGGCTTGTCGGTGAGCTGATCCTTGTCAAAATATGGCGGACTGTCGGGTAGCAGTTCCTTAATGCGCTTGAGGAGCATGTCGGTGCCGAACTTGTTGAGTGCCGAAACGGGCAGTATCTCCGCCTTGGGCAGCAGTGCGTGCCACTTCTCCACTATCTTTCCCAGCGTCTTCTGGTCGCTCTGGTCTATTTTGTTGATGAGCAGCAGCACGGGAACGTCCATCTTGGCCACCTTGTCGAGGAACCCGCGGTTCTTTTCCGGCTGTTCCACCACGTCGGTGACGTACAGAAGCACGTCGGCATCGCGCAGTGCGGACTCCGAAAAGGCCAGCATTGACTCCTGCAACTTGTAGTTCGGCTTGAGCACACCGGGCGTGTCGGAGAACACAATCTGCGCGTCGTCGGTGTTGACGATGCCCATTATGCGGTGGCGTGTGGTCTGCGCCTTGAACGTGGCGATGCTGATGCGCTCGCCAACGAGTTGGTTCATTAGTGTTGACTTCCCCACATTGGGGTTGCCGACGATGTTCACAAATCCTGCTTTATGCGCCATTGACGTTGTATAAGGGCTGCAAAGTTACGATAAAAAAGTGAGATACAGGCAGAAAGGCGCACCGTAATTGGCAAAAAGGCGGCTCCGCAAACCGCTTTTGCGAAGCCGCCGCCATTGTATGTGTGCGGGTTCTGCGCCGTGCGGCGGTCAGTCCTTCAGCGAATATGTCACCGTGGATACCACGCGCAGCTTCTTTATGTACGGTGTGTTGTCGTCCCGGTCGTCGATGGTGAACTGTCCCTGTCCGGCGCTCTGTATCTTTCCGAGCTCCGAGCCGCTGTTCTTGGCAAACTGCCGGGCTGTTGCCTGCGCGTTCTTGATGGCTTCTTCCATCATTTTGGGCTTTATCTTCTGGAAAGCCGTGTACTCGTATGCCACGCGGTTGCCGTAGCCGCCGTCAACTATGGCCACTCCCTGCTGCAGCAGCTCGGCCTGCTTGTTGATAATGCTGCGCACAAGTTTGACGTCGGTCGAGGTGACGGTGATGACCGACGTGAGATTGTAGCGGTAGGGGGCCTTCCGCGAGATGTACTGGTCGGCATTAAGGTCAACGACCACCGGCGAATTGACCATAACCTCGCTCTCCTTGATGCCGCTGTGCAGGAGAAACGCCTTCACCTTGGCCACTGTCGCGTTGTTACGCTTGTACAAATCGGGCAAATCGTTGCCTATTTCCTTTGTCATCACGGGCCATATCACCTTGTCGGCCTCCACTTCGCGCTCGGAAAGCCCCTTCACGGTGACACAGCGGTTCTTGTCGGCATAGTTGTCGATGCCGCTTTTCACACAAAGGCCCATCACCACCACTCCTATGGCGATGATAACCGATTCCTTAATCCTGTTCATAGCATTTCCTCCTTTAGTATTTCTATGCGCCAAAGTTATACAAAGTTCCGTCCGCAGAGCCTTTTCCACAGCCTTATTTATGTATATTTAACTGGAAAGGCGCAGGAATGTTTTCGCGACCCGGCGGGTTACGCATCAGAAAGCGGCGGTTTGGGGATTGCGAACGGACGGTTTACGGGCCGCAAACCGCCGGGTTATGGAGTAAGAAAAGCCGGGTTATTTGCGCAGTTCTATACGGAAGGTGGTGCCAACGCCAAGCTCCGAACTCTTCACGAATATCTTTCCGTGGTGGTAGTCCTCTATTATGCGCTTGGCAAGCGACAGTCCGAGTCCCCAACCGCGCTTCTTTGTGGTGAAGCCGGGGCGGAACACGTTGGCCAAGTCCTTCTTCCGTATGCCCTTACCCGTGTCCGACACCTCGACAACGGCCATGCCGCGCTGCTCCGACACGGCTATCTCTATCGCCCCGTTGGCCCCTCCCATGGCGTCAACGGCGTTCTTGCACAGGTTTTCTATCACCCACTCGAACAGCTGGGGGCATATTCTTACCACTATGTCGGCCTCCGGGATGTGCTTGGTGAGCACTATCGACTTGGATGTGCGCCTGTCCATGTAGTCTATCACGTGGTCTGTCACCTCGTTGAGGCTCGTTTCCACCGGCTCGGGCTGCGACCCTATCTTGGAAAAGCGGTCGGCTATGAGCTGCAACCGCTTCACGTCGGCCTCCATGTCGGGTATCAGCGTGTCGTCGGGATAGGCTTCCTTCAGTATTTCCGTCCATGCCATGAGGCTCGAAATGGGCGTTCCCAACTGGTGGGCGGTCTCCTTGGACAGCCCGACCCACACCCTGTTCTGCTCGGCGCGCTTGGATGTGAGCAGCGCGAATATGGCCACGATGACGAAAATGAGCACTACGGTGAGCTGGATGTAGGGATAGAAGGCAAGCCGCTTGAGCATTATCGAGTCGTCATAGCACACCAGCTGGTAGTCACCTGCCGTCTGGTCAACTGAAACCACCTTTATGAAGTTGCCGGAACGGCGCCATGCGCCGGCCAGACGCGCCACATAGGCCGCCGAGTCGGCGCGGTTCTTGGCCTTAATCTCAATGTTGCGGAAGTCCATAACGTCGCCTTCTGCACCGACAACGATAACGGGAATGGTGTTATTGCCCTGGATTACCTTCAGCACAAGCGACAGGTCGGTGTTCTCGTCGGCCGTGCTGAGGGCGCGGAGTGCCTGTGCCCACACCTCCATGTTGTTCCTTTCCTCCTTGGAAAGGTCGCGCACAAGGAAATGGGACACCAACAGCGAGGCCACAGCTATAACCACTGCGGCGGCCAACAGCACTATCTTTACCTGCCTAACCCTGTCTGTCCACTGCATAACACTAAGGAAAACGCTGCCAAAGCGGCAATATTGTATGCGGAAAGACCGTCATTGTATGGGGGAAATATCGTCATTGTGCGCGCAAAAGCCCGCCATCGGGCGAGAAAAGGGAGACTTCCTTACTCCAAAAGAGGGGCTTTGTCCGAAAAGAAGGCCTCCTTTGCCCGAAAAACGGGCGGGCTTTTGCGGCCTGTATCACTTCGGCAGCTCGGCGTCAAGCCTGTCCACGGCTCCCGTGACGGGGCTTAACGTGAGGTGAGTGGTGCTCCGCTTGTTGAAAAGTTCGGCACTCAGCAGTTCCACACGGCCGAACTGGCCTGCGCTGAACTCCGCTTTGGCCACCGTCTTGCCGCCGCCTGCCACAACAGCCCTGGCCTTTCCCGGCACGTTGACGTACACTCCGCTCTCGGGACTCTTCTTTTTCTTGGCCGCAACGGCATCGTCCGGCACTGCCGGAAGGCTGTGCAAATCCTCGACAGTGAGGTAGAAAGGAGTGCCTGAAAGGTCGTCCTTGTCAACGAAACCCAGCTTCTGCGACAGGCGGAACAGCACTTGCCTGTTGATTTCGCCGTCCGGGCATACCACAAACGTGTGCTCCGTGGTGTCCTTGTCAACGGTCCCGGTGAACAGGCCGGTCATTGCCGCTTCCTGACGGTCGAGATTGGCGAGCATAATGCGCAGTTGCTCGCCGTCCTTAGGCATGAAATCGGCCTCTCCACGGTTGAGTTGGTTCTTGCTGTCGCGTATTTCGTAGATGTCTTGCGCCGTCAATTCGGCCATTTTCGCCGTACTTCCTGCCGAAAGGATGTCCGAATTGAGATACTTCCTGGGGTCTTCACGCTTCGGTTTCGGGCTTGCCGCAAACGGTATCGGCGCGGTATCCGCATCCTTGCCGGCCGCATTTATGCCCAAAAGCCGCCCGTCTTCGGCCAAAGACACGTTGGCCGCCACACTCTTCTGGTTGTATTTCACGGCATAAGCCCGCTTGTTGTCGGCCATGCCAAGGGGGGTTATGTCCACTTTAGTGATGCGGTAGGACACCGAGGGTTCCTGTTCCACGTCGTTAAGCCGCAGGTAACGCGCAGCATACATACAGAACTGGCCCGGCGTGTAGGTGGTTTTCTCCACCTGAACCGTAAACCGCAGTGCCGTTTTGGGCAGGAAATACACTGCGCCCTCTGCAGTTACGCCCGGCACATAGGGCGTTATCTCCGACTGGGCTGCCGCTCCGGCTGCGCAAAGCGACAGCGCGGCTGCCAAAAGTTTGCTCTTTAGCATATTCGTATCGTAAGGTTATTCGTTAAAAGCTGTGGGGTTATGTATCGGAAACCGTGGGGTTATGCATCGGAAACCGTATGGTTACGCATCAAAAACCGTGGGGTTAGCCAATCGAGTCATGGGGTTAAGTCCGGAAGCCGTGGGGTTCACTCGCCCAAAACCTTGAATGCCTTGGGCAGAAAGGCCGTTATGTCGCCTGCAACGAGGCTCTCTTCGCCCAGTTCCTTGGCCGCAAGGTCGCCGGCAAGGCCGTGTATATACATTCCAAGCAGGCACGCGTCGCCCTGCGGAAGCCCCCTTGCGAGCAGCGCAGTGATGATTCCCGTGAGCACATCGCCGCTTCCGGCGGTCGCCATGCCGGCGTTTCCGGTGGAATTGAAGACGACATGGCCGTCGGGGAGGCACAGTGCCGAGCGGTGTCCCTTTAATATAATGTATATCTGCAGCCGCTTTGCCATGTCAACTGCCTTGGCCAGCCTCTCGAAGCTGTCGGCACAGTGTCCTGACATGCGGTCAAACTCCTTGGGATGCGGCGTCATAATCATGCCTTGCGGCAGTTGCTGGAGCCAAGCCCGGTGGTTTGCGAGCAGGTTCAGGGCGTCTGCGTCGGCGACAATGGGGCATCGGCATCGCTTGAGCTGCGCTATCAGGGCTATCGCCGCGCCCTCTGACCGTCCGAGACCGGGCCCTATGCCGAGCGCATCGAAGTCTTCGGTGTCCACTGGTTCGCCGAATGAGGTCTCTTCGCGGTCGAGCTGCACCACCGCTTCGGGCACTGCCACCTGGAGAATCATGCTGTTGCGCTTCGGGGTGTGTACAGTCACCTTGCCGGCACCGGCTCTCAGGCAGGCTCTGGCGGCCAGTACTGCCGCGCCACCCATGCCGTAGCTGCCGGCAACGAGCAGTGCGCTGCCCATATCCCCCTTGTGTGCGAACGGGTCGCGGGGCTTGAGCAGCGGGCGGACGGCCTGTTCCTCCACGACAACATACTGTGCGTCGATGCTGTCCATGCCTTCCTTGCTCAGCCGGATGTCGAGTGTCTTGAGCCGGCCGATGAACTGCTGGTTTTCGGGGAACAGAAACGACAGCTTGGGCTGCTGGAGAGTGAGCGTAAGTGTGGCCTTTATGATGTGGGCGCGCACGTTGAAGGAGTTGTCCTCGGCCATCAGTCCCGACGGAACGTCGATACTCACCACCTTGGCCGGCGAGTTGTTGATGTACTTCACCAGAGAGGCGAAGCCACCGGCCAGAGGCTTGTTCAGACCCGAGCCGAACAGGCCGTCGATAACGACCGTTTCTGCCGTCAGGACAGGCGGGTCGAACTCCTGGGTCACCACGACAAAGTCCTTCACCCGGCGGTTTTCCTCTATCCGCTTCCTGTTTTGCTCGCAGTCAACCGACAGGTGGCTGGTGATGTTGAACAGGTATGCCGACACCGAATAGCCCTGTTCCGCCAGCTGACACGCCACGGCAAGGGCGTCGCCCCCGTTGTTTCCGGGGCCTGCGAACACCACTACCGGGCAGCCGGTGTCCCACTCGCCGGCAACGGCGCGCGATATGGCCTTGGCAGCCCGCTCCATCAAGTCGATGGACTTGACGGGTTCGTGCTCGATGGTGTACTTGTCAAGTTCGCGGATCTGGGCACTTGTAAAAATCTTCATAGCGCAAAAATACAAAAATCTTGTAAACCAGTGACTATAGATTGGTGGATTTTATGTAATTTTGCCACAAAATAGCCCAATAAACATGGCAACTGTAAGGATCGGGGACAAGACTTTCGAGACTTCAATACCCGAAGAAGAGATAAAAAGGCGGGTGAAAACCGTGGCCAAACAGATAAGCAAGGACATGCAGGGGCGCAATCCGCTGCTGCTCGCAGTGCTCAACGGCTCGTTTATCTTTGCCGCCGACTTGATGCGGGAGATAGACATACCGTGCGAAATCTCCTTTGTCAAGCTCGCATCTTACCAAGGCACCACCTCTACAGGCAAGGTTAAGGAGGTGATAGGCATCAATGAAGACCTTGCAGGGCGCACGGTAATAATCGTGGAAGACATCGTTGAGACAGGACAGACCGTCAGGAGAATGGTCGAAACCATCGGCACACGCAACCCCAAGTCGGTACATGTGTGCACCCTGCTGCTGAAACCCGACCGGCTGGAGCAGCCCTTGGACATCGAATATGCGGCTTTCCGCATACCCAACGGCTTCATTGCAGGCTACGGACTCGACTACAACGGGCAGGGAAGGCAGCTGAAAGACATATACACCCTGGCCGTACAGGAGACCTGACGCACCGTTCGCGCCGCAAAAGGCGCCGGGTTACGGTCGGCAAACCGCCCGTTTGCGGCCCTTAAACAGGGCATTTGCGAGGCGCAAACCGCCCACTTTCCACAGACAGACGCAAAGCTGCGGCAGCAAAGGCTTTCCGAAACAAACAGAAAAAGGGACAAAGGACAACACTCAATAAAACATTTAAGGTAAAAAAGATGAAGAACATCGTGATTTTCGGTGCCCCCGGATCAGGAAAAGGCACACAGAGCGACTTGATAATCGGGAAATACGGACTCGGCCACATATCGACCGGCGACGTGCTGCGCAACGAGATAAAGAACGGAACCGGGCTGGGCAAGACCGCAAAGGCATACATCGACAAGGGCCAGCTCATCCCCGACAACCTGATGGTGAGCATCCTGGCCAGCGTATATGACAGCTTCGGCAAGGAGCACAAGGGGGTTATCTTCGACGGTTTCCCGCGTACCATACCGCAAGCCGAGGCCTTGAAGCAGATGCTCGACGCCCGCAGCCACAAAATAGCGGCAATGATAGAGCTGGACGTGCCGGAAGACGAACTCATGGCGCGCCTTATCAAGCGCGGAAAGGAAAGCGGACGCTCCGACGACAATGCGGAAACAATCAAGAAGAGGCTCGACGTCTACCACAACCAGACCTCTCCGCTCATCGAGTGGTACAAAAAGGAGGGGATACACAACCATATCAACGGACTCGGAGAGCTTGACCGCATATTCAAGGACATCTGCAACGTGATAGAAAGCCTCTGACCAGAACGCCAAACAAACCGGAAAAGAGATATGCCCGAAACGAATTTTGTGGACTACGTGAAGATCTACTGCCGCTCAGGCAAGGGCGGACGGGGATCAATGCACCTGCGCCACGCCAAATACCAGCCCAACGGAGGGCCCGACGGCGGCGACGGCGGCAAGGGAGGCAGCGTGTTCCTGCGCGGAAACCACAACTTCTGGACCCTGCTCCACCTGAAATACGAGCGCCACGTGTTCGCCGAGCACGGCGGAAACGGCAGCCGCAACAAGTGTCACGGCACCGACGGCAAGGACATATATATAGATGTGCCCTGCGGAACGGTGGTTTACAACGCCGAGACGGGCAAATACATCTGCGACGTGACCCGCGACGGGCAGGAAATCATGCTGCTCAAGGGCGGCAGGGGCGGACTCGGCAACTTCCAGTTCCGCTCCGCCACCAACCAGGCGCCGCGCTTTGCCCAGCCGGGAGAGCCGATGCAGGAACTTACGGTAATCCTTGAGCTAAAGCTACTGGCCGACGTGGGACTCGTAGGCTTCCCCAATGCGGGCAAATCGACGCTGCTTTCCACCCTGTCAAGCGCGCGTCCGAAGATAGCCAACTATCCCTTCACGACGCTGGAGCCGTCGCTCGGCATAGTGGGATACCGCGACCGCCAGTCGTTTGTCATGGCCGACATACCGGGAATCATAGAGGGAGCGAGCGAAGGGCGCGGACTTGGGCTGCGCTTCCTGCGCCATATCGAGCGCAACTCGCTGCTACTGTTCATGGTTCCGGGCGACACCGACGACATAAAGCGCGAGTATGAGATACTGCTCAACGAACTTGCCAACTTCAACCCGGAGATGCTCGACAAGCACCGCGTGCTTGCCGTGACGAAAACCGACCTGCTGGACGACGAACTGGTGGAGATGCTCAAGGAAACACTGCCCTCCGACCTGCCGGTAGTGTTCATATCTTCGGTGGCAAACAAGGGACTTGACGAGCTGAAAGACGTGCTCTGGCGCGAGCTGAACAACGAGAGCAACAAGCTACAGGGTATCACTGCCGAGGACACACTGGTGCACCGCGACAAGGACATGGCCCGTTTCAGTGCCGAAATGCAGGCAGAGGGCGAAGACGAAGACATCGAATACATCGACATAGAGGACGCTGACGAGCTGGAAGACTTCGACTACGAGGAGGAAGGCGATGAGTAGCGTGCCCGGACTGGTGCGCTACAGCCTCGGCAATGCCGTCACTGCGTTCAGCACCACGCGCCACGGCGGCTTCAGCACGGGCAACTACGGGGAGTTCAACATCAACCCCTACTGCGGAGACAGCCCCGATGCGGTGGCGAAGAACCGCAGTGCGCTGTGCTCAACGCTCGGCATAGCTGACGGAAGACTCATTCTGCCGCACCAGAACCACGGCGCCGAGGTGCGCCAGATAGCCGAAGACTTCTTCTCACTGCCCGGAAAAGTGAGGGAAATGCTGCTTGACGGGGTCGATGCATTGATGACTGACGTGCAGGGGGTGTGCATCGGAGTGTCAACAGCCGACTGTATTCCAATACTGATCCACGACCCTGCCGGCCGCACCTGCTGTGCCGTACACTCCGGGTGGCGCGGTACTGCGGCGCGGATAGTGCAGAAAGCCGTCGCTGCCATGCGGCTTGCTTACGGAACGAGTCCTTCGGAGCTGCGTGCAGCGATAGGTCCGGGCATCTCGATGACCCATTTCGAGGTGGGCAACGAGGTATATGACGAGTTCGTCTCGGCAGGTTTCGACATGAAAGGCATCAGCCGGAGGGAAGGGAAGTGGCACATTGACCTGCCGGAGTGCTGCCGCCGGCAACTCGTTGAGGCCGGACTGCATCCCGAAAGCGTACAGATGTCGGGCGAATGTACATACTCCGACACCGGCAAGTACTTCTCCGCACGCCGTCTGGGCACAGATTCCGGGCGGATTTTCACCGGGATAATGCTCAACACCTGACGCTCCCCGAACACAATACAGCCTATTGACCATACTAAAAACCCATTGCAAATGAACATTACAACTACATTAATAAGGTACACGCTGGCCATTGCGGCTTTTGCGGCGGCTGTTCCGATGGCGGCAAAAGACGACTTCACGCCCCTTGAGAGGCAACAGATAAGCATAACCACGCCGGGGCTGTTCAGCAAGTCGGACGCCTTTACCGTGGATTTCGCTGCACTGGGCAAGAATGACTACTCGTTTCCGCTGCCCGTAGGCAAGGCCAAGGTGACAAAAGACAACGCGATAGAGATAACAACCGCCAAGGGCGATGCCGTAAAGGCCATGTTTGCCGGCACGGTGAGGCTGTCGCGCCACCACAACACGATGGGCAATGTCATAGTAGTGCGCCACGACAACGGATTGGAGACCGTGTATTGGCGCAACGCCCAGAACCTTGTCAACGCAGGCGACCGGGTAAAGGCCGGACAGACGATAGCCATCGTGGGCGGAGAGGGCGGTCGGACGTTCTGTCTCGTGGCAATAATGGTCAACGGAGGGCGCATCAACCCCGAAATGATACTCAACCCGAACAGCCACAGGCTGCTCCGCCAGACAATACTGTGCAGGAAATCGGGCGCAAACGTTGACATCAGCGTGACAAACGAGGACAAGCAGAACAAGGCACTGGCCTCCGGCGGGAAAAACTACGGCAACCCGTTTGCCAGCAGCAACAGATTCGTGCTCAATCTGGCCGACTTCTCGCCGCAAGAATGGTGTTACCCCCTGAAAAACAGCAAGGTGATAAGTCCTTTCGGGCGCAGAGGCGGACGCAGTCACACCGGGGTGGACATCAAAACCAAGCCGAACGACAATATCCGGGCAGCCTTCGACGGGGTGGTAACGATGTCGCAGAAGTACGCCGCCTACGGCAACTGCATCAGGATAAAGCACAGCAACGGTATAGAAACGCTCTACAGCCACAACTCAAAGAACCTCGTGAAGGTGGGGGAAAGGGTGAAGGCCGGACAGGTGATAGCCCTTACCGGACGTACAGGGCGCGCCACAACGGAGCATCTGCACTTTGAATGCCGCATAAACGGCCAGCCTTTCGACCCTGCATACATGTTTGACCACCAGAACCACGCCCTGCAAATGAAGGAACTGACGTTTACAAAGAGCGGAAACAGCGTGAAAATACGCTCAAACAAGATACAAATGGCCAAGAAGCAGTAGGCTCGCAAAGCCAATCATGGAGTTTCCAATCCGCAAGCCGCCTGTCTGCGGAACGGGAACGACCGCTTCCCGACAAGCAGGAAGCCGTTTTCCGAACAAGAAAGATGCCGTTTTTCAAGCCAAAAGGAGACAGCTTCCAAACAAAAACAAAACTGTTTCACGACAAAAGGAAGCAATTTCCAGAACAAGAAGAGTCCGCTTTCGGCGCATATCCACACGTGACGTGCACCGAAAGCGGACTCTGTATCATTTCACAGTGGCCTTGACAAGCGACTTGCCTGCCGGAGACTTGGAGTCTTTCCCGAACATCGGCGAGTACTTGCCCGCCGGGAGGTCGGACAGAACGAATGCGTTGCACTTGCGTCCGGCCACCACTTTGTCAGTGGCAGCCGTGTTTACAGCAGTGGCAACCACGCTGAGCAGCGAGCCGAACATGCCCCCTCCGCTGTTGCCAACGCTGGTGTCAACACTGATTTTCCCCTCGCGCGAGTAGAGCGTCTGCCCCGATTTCGTGGAGCGGAGTATGTATTCCACATCCACAGACAGCGAACCTCCGAGGTTGTTGCGCCTCCAATCCTTTATGACAGTGAACATGACGGCATCGGCGCCGAGCACGTTTCTGAACTGCGTCAGGTCGGCTTCCAGGAACCGTTCGGCATCGTAGGCACTCTCCTGCTGGAACATTTCCATCGTCAGGTTGGGCGAAAACACATAGTAACCCTTCTCGCAGAGGGGCATATACATGGTGGTATAGAAATAGTCCTTGGCCTCTACGTGCGTTGTCTTGTTGATTGGCGGCATGACAGCGATAGCCAAAGGCTTCTCATCATACATGGCCGGATACTGCTCGATGAGCGTTTTTGTTGACGAACACGACGCCAACGCTATCGCAACCAGTGCGAACAATATGGTTTTCTTCATTTTTCAAGCTGTTTAATGATACGTGAAATGTACTTCTCCGACTCGGGATAGGCTGTGATTTCCTGCTTCAGGAAGGTCAAGCCCTCGTCCTTTTTGCCGGTCTTGTAGAGCAGATAGCCATACTCGGCGTACAGTCCGGGAGGCACCACACCGCGAGTTCCGCGCTGTTTGTCGGTGAGTTTCTTGTACTGTTCAAGCAGTTTCACCTGTAGTTCCTCGGTCTGCCGCTTGTTGTATTCGTATGTTGCGTCCTCGTAGTCGTACCACGAGTAGAGGCTCTTGGTCGTTGTCGAGCATGAAGCCAGCGCAAGAGCCGCTATTCCCATAAGACAAATCTTCTTCATCATGGCAGAATTATTTGTTTAACTTCCTGTGTTGAGAGGAACACCTTTTTATTATACAGCGTGCGTCCGGTCTCGTCGGTTACTTTCAGAGAGCGTGTCCCCACGCCTACTCCATACTGAGTGCCGCGGCGGTTGGACTTTTTCGCCTTGACAACCTTTGCGTCAAACGGCTGGGCGTTGTCTATCGTCACCTTAACCTGCTTGCCTGTGTATTCCTTCGGGCTTATAAACAGCAGGTAGGCCATGTCTTCCTTGCCGCTTTCCTGTGCGACGGGCAGGTTCGCCCTGCACCCTGACAGCAGCAGAGGCAGTGCGAAAAGGATAAAAAGTTTCTTCATTTTGTTTGCTCAATTATGTAGTTACCCATGTTGTTTGCGTCTATCGCCTCGGTGGTGGTCAGCTCCACGAACGAGTATTCCGTCTCCGGCGTGTCGCCGCCGGTGGAGATTACCTTGGCCTGGCCTACGGTCTTGCCCGGTAAGGTTATCATTATGCCTGTCTGGGGGTTCTTCACCTTCTTGCCTTTGGTCATTACGGCGAACGTCATGCCCTCCTTTATGCCCTGGCTCTTGCCTCCCGCTATGAGTGTAGCGTCGGCGTCGCGCGAGAGGAAGTAGGTCTTCCACGGACTGTTGGTGCACTTGTTGATGATGTTCTCAACCAGTTGTCCCACTGCCTCCGATATTGCCTTGTCGCTAAGCGTGGCGTCGTAGCTGGCCTGACCGCCCACTCCGAGCGTGGTCTTGGCCGTTATCTCGGCCGAACCCTTCGCTTCGTCGGAGTAGATGATTACTCCTGTGGACACGTCAACGAGCCTTACGGACACTGCGGCCTCGGCTGTCTGTGTCTTTTGCGACGAGAAGACTCCGTTCTTGCCGGTGTTCTTGCGGCCGAACTCGGTTATCGAGCCTATAATCATATAGTCTGCGCCGATGGCAGACGTGGCGTCACCGCCGTTTTTCTGGCACTCTTCGAGCAGCGTAGAAAGGTCGTTGCGCTCCAGAAGCAGGAACTTTCCCGATGCGGCGAGCTTGGTTGAGAGAATGTCGAGTGCCTGTTTGCCCATCGGATCGTTCTCCTTGTCGTAGAAAATGCCCTTGGCATACTGCGTTTCGTTGGAGAAGCGTCCTATGGCCACCTTCCTTTTCAGCACCATGCCGTCGTCTGTCACCTGCTGCGCGGGCGTTTCCACCACAACAGTCTTGCGCTGGGCCGAAGCAGTGCCGCCCAACGCCAGCAGCAATGCTGCCAGTAATAGTTTTCTGTTCATGTCTTTATGTTTTGTTTGATGGTTTTCCGTGATGTCAGATGCCACCTTGCGGAGTTCAGTCGCCTATCGTTACCAACTCGTAGCGCTGGCTTCCCAATCCTATACGCTCCGCATATTCGAGGTTGTGCATGCCGTGCTTGGAGTTAATCCGGTTGATCAGGTGCACCTTGCCGTGGTCGCTGGAGTCGCTGACCGCATCGATGCAGGCTCTGTCGAGGGCAACGGGGTCGAGCGAGGCGAAGATTCCGAGGTCGCCCATCTGCGGTTCGGCCGGCGAAGACACGCAGTCGCAGTCCACCGAGAGGTTGTTGGCCACGCTGATATACAGCACCCGGTCGCCCAAGTGGTCGATTATCGCCTTTGAAGCCTCCGCCATAGACTCCTGAAACACCGTGTCGGCAGGTATCATCCGCCACACCTGCCTCACATCCTGCGTCTTTCCGCCCGAATGGATGTTGGCTTTGCCCGCCGGAGAGGCTATTCCTATGGATATGTTCTTCAGTGCGCCGCCGAAACCGGCCATCGGATGACCCTTGAAGTGGGAGAGTACCACGAGAAAGTCGTAGTTCAGGAAGTCCTTGCCCACAATATCCGTCTTCAGATGCCGCCCTCCGTTTACAGGAAGCTCCGCCTGACCGTCAGCATCCATGATGTCCACCCGGGCTATGTCAGTGAAACCGTGCTCCCGGGCCACCTCCATGTGGCTGTCAACCGTGCCTCGCTTGCCGCCGTAGGCCGTGTTGCCCTCGATTATCGTGCCCTTCACCATGTGTACAAGATCCTTTATCAATGCCGGTTGCAGGTGGTTGGGATTGCCGGCCTCCCCGGTTGACAGCTTCACAGCGACGTTCTTGCCCTCCGCTTTCCTGCCGAGAGCGTTGTAAACCTTGATGATGTTCTCCGAAGTGATGTCTTTTATGAAATATACCTTGGGAAGCTGCTTCCCCTCGCCCTGCGCCTTAGCCCCGGCAACCGTGCACAGAGCCGCCAGCAACACCACGGCTCTTGCCGACAACAGCCATCTAAATCTGTTCATTGCCCTATCCTTTATAATACTATAAGTAAACGACCTGCACAATCCAGAGCCTTTCATGAAAGTTACACACCTTTTTCGCCCCAAGCCGGCAGGCTCTGTCGCAAGGCAAAGGTAAACATAAAATACGAAAACCGCACCGTTTCGCTAAAAAATATCAGTCCCGGAAATGCCAAGGCACAGTTGCGCAAGTTCCAGAGCACCATTCAGCGAGCAGCCGATGCCTTCAAGTGATGCCCTGTCCTTGCTCCGCATGTGACTCCCTTCCGCTCTGGGGAGCGATTGGTACGCCGGGGCGACGTACCTCCTGAATACGCAAACGCCCCGGGGACATCTGTCCTCGGGGCGCACGCTTCCGTGCCATGACGCAC
>CAVAPI010000030.1:0-23528 GCA_963590445.1 Lachnospiraceae bacterium
TCTCTGCCTTAGCCAATACAAATGGTGGCACGATTGTATTGGGAGTGAAAGAGAAGAATCATAAATTTACGCCAGATGGTCTTTCAGAAGAACTGATTGCCAAATACAGAAAACAGTTCTGGGATGATGCACACAATAAGTCGTGTGTGAACATTCCGCTGTTGGTAGAAAGCGACATAGAAGAAATAAAGACAGACGGAGGACAATATCTGCTTGCCTTTAGAATACCTCGTGCTCAATACGACTTGCGCCCCATACATCTTACGCTTACTCCATTCGGACATACTTATAAGCGTAGGGATGAAGGTGATTATCTCTGTACTGATGATGAGATAAAGCAGATGTATTCGGATGCCAATAATATGAGGGCATCCGCTGATTCTCGAATCCTACGAGGTTATTCCATTGATGACATTGATATGCAGACTCTTCATCAATATCGTCGTGCATATGACATAAAACACGAAAACCATCCTTGGACAGAAGTTGACGATAAGCAGTTTTTGGAAAACATAGGTGCCTATCGTAAGGATAGAGCCACATCAACCGAAGGATTCACTGTTGCAGGTATGCTGATGTTTGGTAAGACCAACAGCATTACTGACCCAGAGTGTTGTCAAGAGTTTTTCCCAGACTATCGTGAGCATTTGAGTGATGACCCTCAGATACGTTGGACGAATCGTATATATCCCGATGGTACATGGGAAGCTAACCTTTACCAGTTTTTCACTCGTGTCTTTCCTTTGTTGCAGCACGCCTTGCCTGTGCCGTTCAGTCTTGACAATAATCAGATGAGGAATAACACAACCACTGCTCATGTCGCATTGCGAGAAGCTTTTGCCAACAGCCTGATTCATGCTGCATATACGGTGAGAGGCAATATTGTCATAGACAGATATTTTGACCGTATTGTACTGTCTAATCCAGGTACCATGCTTGTCAGCATGGAAGAATATTATGAGGGAGGACATAGTGTATGCCGAAATCCTGTTATTCAAAAGATGTTTGTGTTCTTGGGCATTGGTGAAAAAGGAGGTACTGGAGCTGATGTAATTGCAAAAGGATGGAAAGACAATGGTTGGAGCATACCCACAGTTGAGGAAAAGAACAATCCTGATAGAATTGAGACTTGCCTATCTTTGATAAATCGTACTAATAAGACTACGGAAACCGCAATCGCAACTACGGAAACTACTACGGAAATACCATCTGTAACTACGGAAACTTCTTCAAAAACTACGGAAACTACTACTGAAAGTCCGTCAAAAACTACTGAAGCCACTACGGAAACTATCATCGGTTTAATCCGTAAGAATCCGAAAATAACAACCAAAGAGATTGCTGCCGTTTGTGGAATTACTGAAGATGGTGTTGCTTACCATATCAAGAAGCTAAAACAAACTGGAAAAATAATTCGTATTGGTGGTTCTCGGAATGGAGGCGCATGGAAAGTCGTTGAATAGCTTTATATCGAAATTTATCAAAAACAACAAAGAATATGTTATTAGGAAACAAGATAAGGTCTCTTAGAGACGAACAAGGAATATTGCAACGCCAAGTGGCTGCATACTTAGAAATAGACACACCCATGTTCAGCAAGATTGAACGTGGGGACAGACGAGCCAAAAGAAGCCAAGTAATTCAAATGGCAACATACTTCAATGTGGACGAAAATGAAATGCTCACCCTTTGGCTTGCCGACAAAATATTAAAAGATTTGGATGGCGAAGATGAATTGAAACTCAACGCCATTGAAACCGCAAAAGCCGAGTTAATGGATGTTAATCGCTAATTTGCAGCAAACAATTCATTTACTGATGTAAACAACGCAAGATTGATTTCTTGCAGAGGATGGGAACTTTATGGTATCATTTACGCTTGATACTATAAAGTTTCTTTTGATTTTCAGATACTTACAATATATATATTGGTTCAGGCGTGGGGTTATAACATGAAAGTGGTCCGGCGGTGTCAATTAAACGGCTTCACTGTCCGCTCTGTTCGGCCGAGTAGTTTATCTTCAGTGCCCCGGCTTTGCGCAGCGACTGCTTCACTTCCGTCACCACACCCATGCGTGTGTGCCTGTCAGCCCTTATGCTTACGGTCATTTTCTTGAGGTCTTCGGGCGACATGCGGGCGCGTTCGGCGGCGATATAGGCCGCTATGTCGTCGGTATCGGCCAGCTTGTCGTTCAGTTGGACGGCGGTTTCCGCACCGGGAGTGCCCTTGCCGCCGTCGGGAAGCAGGGGCTTGCCTATATATATATATGACACTGCCGACTTTTTTGTGAGCCTTTCCAGTTCCGTACCCTGCGGTACCTGGTACTTTACCTTTACCTGTACCTCGCGCATATGGGTCACTATCATGAAGAAGAACAGCACCGTGAATATCAGGTCGGGCAGGGATGCGGTGTTCAGCCCCGGCACTTCGTGGCCGCGTCTCCTGAACATACGGTTACTCATGGGGCTCCTCCTCTCCGTTGTCAGGTTCGGTTTCCGATATTCTCTGCGGGTAATAGGTGCATACAGCCTCCCGTTCTTCGGGCGTACATTGGGCTAACGGGTGGCCGAAACGGGCCTGTGCCAACCTGCCGCGAAGCCTGTTGTAGGCTGCCACTATGGCGTTCTGCATCTTGAAATAGGCGTCATAGCTGGCGTTGTCGGCTGCCTTTACCGATATGAGATGCCTGTCTGTTACGGCGCAACGCCCCAGCAGCGGTATGTCGCGCGCGTGTTTCTCCGGCTTGTCTGCCGCGTTTCCCTTGTTTTCCACAAAGGCTTCCACCCGTGAAGTCAGCTCCCTGAAGCCCACAACCTTGCCGTTGCAGCGCAGGATGTCGCCGCTTTCGAGGCTTATGTCCAGCACATTGCGCTGCCTGACGCTCACTTCGCGCACCTCTTCCTGCGGGGTTGCGGGCGGCAGACGGCGCATCAGCCCCTTGTCGGTGTCCATTGACGTGGTGACAAGGAAGAATGTAAGCAGCATAAACGATATGTCTGCCGTCGATGTAGTGTTGAGTTGCGGGAAGTCACGCCGCCGGAGTCTGTTGAACATCGTTAGCCTTTCCTTTTCTTGCTTGCCTTCCTGTTGCGGCCGGACAGGCCATAGACCACCGCCACAGCGGCCACCAGGAGCAGCACGCCCGACGTGTTGATGAACATATCCGTGGCCTTCAGCCAGAAAACGTCAGTGTATTGGCCTCCGTTGACGCCCATCGGCTCGGCTGAACCCAGTGCGAAAGTCACTGCAAGTGTTGCGGCCAGCAGTATTGCGGAGCCGCGCGCTATCCTTGAAGCCGGCACTCCGTTGACCACACCCTCCGCCTTGTCCCTTATGCGCAGCCCCCTTACGACAGCCGCAACGGCCACTGCTATGGCTGTGGCGAGGAGAAGATATATGAAAACCAGCAGGACATCGGTCAGAACCGGGGCGTTGAAGTTGGCGTCGTCGGCAAACGGGGTGTCGAAACCCACGAGGTAGAAGGCTGCAAACAGCACTGCCGTGACCGCAATAACGGCCACCAGCACCATGCCGGCGAGCCTGTCGGCTGGCTTGTTGCGCAGGTTCTTGCCCGAAAACTTAGCCATTGTGAGTCAGTTTGTACCTCATTATCGTGTCGAGAAGCGTGATGGCCGACTCCTCCATCTGGGAGGTTATGTGGTCTATCTTGGACACTATGTAGTTGTAGAACACCTGTAGGACAAGCGCAACTATGATGCCGAAGATGGTTGTAATGAGCGCTACCTTCATGCCGGCGGCCACTATAGTGGGGCTAATGTCCCCGGCTGTACGTATTTGTTCAAAGGCCATTACCATGCCGATCACCGTTCCGAGGAAGCCAAGTGACGGTGCCATGGTTATGAAAAGGGTGATCCACGAGCAGCCGCGCTCCAGATTGGCCGACTGAACCGACCCGTAGGCCACTATGGAGCGTTCGATATTGTCCATCCCCTCGCTTATTCTTGTCAGTCCCTGGTAGCAGATGGATGCCACAGGGCCGCGCGTTTCGCGGCACAAGTCCTTGGCTCCCTCTATGTCACCGGCCTCCACACGCGCCGAAATGTCGCCCATGAACTTCTTGGCGTCAATCTCTGACAGCGTGAGGTATATGATCCGCTCTATGCAGAAGGCCAGTCCGATGACGAGAGCCAGTGCCACGAGCGACATGAAGCCGGCGTTGCCCTCGATAAACTTGGTCTTCAGCTCCTTGTGGAAGCCGCCGTTTTCCACGTCAGCGGGCGCTATGTCGGCGTCAGCCGCCGCTTCCTCGTCGGCAAGCGCGGTGTCGTCAATGCTGTCCTTGGCCTCCTGTGCGGCTGCGGAGCTGTCTTTCATGGTGACACTGGCCGTGTCCTTGCCCACAGGGGTCTGTGCGCCTGTGCCCACGGGGACGGCAAGCAGTGCCGAAAGGGCCAGTGTTGCAATCAGTTTGTTCATGTTTTGCAATTGATATGTTCGCGTTGAGGCTGTTATGAGCCGTGTCCGTTGTTTCTGCCGCAGCCGTTTGCATGGCGCAAGCGGCCATTTGGGCGGCACGACTGCAAAGGTATCTATATTTGACAAGACGGCTTGTTTGTCAAAACAACATTTATGAAACATTAACCCCGCACGGGTTTCTTGTCCGTTCCCGTCCGCATTGCTGTGCCGGACAGGCGGTTTGGAGGGCGCAGGGAGGGCGTGTCCGTCGGCTGGCCGCACCGTATTTTACGGTCAAAAGCCGCATTTTGCAAGTCTCTGACGGCCAGATGCTTGCACAAACCGCCCGTTTGCGGTGCACAAATGCCGTGTTTGCGGATTGTAAACGGGCTGTTTGCGATGCGTATATGGCGGTTTGCGGAGCGAAAGTGGCCGGGTTGTAAATCAAAAGGGTAGGGGGCAGTGCCGGAACATGGCGTTTTTCGGGAAAGGAAGGCGCGGACTTGGAGTGCGGGAAGGCTGCGCTTTCGGGCTGTATCAGCCCCAGATGCGTGCCCGGTAGCGTCGGTTTCCCCACTTCAGCAGGTAGGCTGCGGTCTGCACAATGCCCCTCACGGCGAGGAAAACGAGCATGGCCAGCCACAGGGCATGGTTGCCTGTCACGGGAAACAGGCCGAGAACCGCCGCGAAAAAGGCAGCCGCACCGAGCGCAGACGACAGCAACATGATGCGTGTGGCGGTCATTCCGATGAAGATACCGTCCCAGATGAACGCCGCACAGCCTATGGTCGGGATGGCCAAAGCCCACGGAAAGTATCCCGAAGCGGCCTCTATGACGGTCGTATCGTCGGTAAGCAGCCGCAGGAAAGCGTTGCCTCCAATGGCGTAGGCGGCCGTGAAAACCGCTGTGACAAGGCCGCCCCAGACGAACAGACGGCGCACTGTGCCGGTAAAGGCCGCCCGGTTGCGTGCCCCGAAGCAGCGTCCTCCGACTGCTTCACCGGCGTATGCGAAGCCGTCCATCACGTATGAAAAGAGCAGAAACAGCTGCATCAGCATCGTGTTAACGGCGAGTATCGTTGCGCCCTGACGCGCTCCGGCTGACGTAAAGTACAGGTTGACGGCCACAAGGAACAGCGTTCTGACGAATATGTCGCGGTTTACGCCGAAGAAACGCGCCATGGCTCTACGGGAAAACAGGCCGTCGCCGCTGAAGAAACGGCGCAGACGGCCATAGCGGAGCACGAGGAAAGCCAGTGCAACAAGCACTCCGGCATACTGCGCAACCACCGTTCCCAGGGCCACGCCCTCCAGTTTCATGCCGAAAGCATAGACGAACACGAGGCTCATGGCTATGTTTGCCGCGTTCTGAACGATGGCTGCAAGCATCGGAACCCGCGTGTTCTGCATGCCTATAAACCACCCTGACAGTCCGTAAAGCGACAGCATGGCCGGTGCGCCCCATATGCATATATGGAAATAGTCGGCCACCAGCGGCGCCACATCGGCCGTCGGGGCGGTGAGAAGGAGCATCATGCGCAGCAAAGGACGCTGGAATACGAGCAGCAGGGCGGCCAGAACCAGTGCGGCAACGAGCGAGCGGACGAGCAGACGTGCCACCTCTGCAAGGTCGCGGCGGCCGAGTGCCTGCGACGTAATGCCGCTTGTACCCATGCGAAGGAAGCCGAATATCCAGTAAATAAGGTTGAATATCATTGCGCCAACGGCTATCGCACCGATAAAGACCACGCTGCCCAGATGGCCTGTAATGGCCACATCGACAATGCCGAGCAGCGGGACGGTGATGTTGGATGCTATCGACGGCAGTGCTATGCCGAGTATCTGTCGGTCGCGTGTGTTCATCTTTTGTTGTGGAGTACGCCGGTTTCGTAAGGTCAGCCGCATGCTTCGTCCGGTCAAGGCGCCGCATGGAAAAAATGGAAAAGCGGCCCCGGCAGCCGGCTACTGGCCGCCGAGGCGCGAGAAGAACACGATTGCCTCGTCCCAAGTCTTCATGCTTTCGGAGCCGAGGAGGATGCTTGTGCCCAGGAAACCGGGGCTTGGCGTGGTGCTGATCATGTAGTCGCCGTAGAGAAGGGTGCGGTTGTTGGCGTGAATGGTGCGGTTGAACGCCGGCGCACTAAGGTGTTCCGCCACCCAAGCCAGCGTCTTTTCCGGCAGAGTGGGGTCGTTGGTGGGCGCAGGGGCCACGATATGCACATCGTAATGCTCCAGCAGCATCTCGTAAGCCTTGTGCATCGAAGGCAAGGGGCGTCCGTCTGCGGCGGCAAGCGCATCGGTTGCGATATACACAATGGGGCGTTCGCGGTGTTCCTGGCGGTCGTCAATCCGGCGGATCAGCGGTATGAGGTAGTGAAGTGCGGTGTGGTCGGTCAGCCGGTGGCCTCCGTGGAAGCGTATGGCGTTGGGATAGTGCGAGAGAAAGAGGTCGAACGTATGCACAACGTCGTCTTCGTCGCCGAAAAGCCCCCACACCCGCTTGCGCTCATCGGCGGTTACGTTGGCAAAACACTGGGAGGCAGTCTCCGCAAACTCCCTTACGAGGCTCTTCGTAACGATGAATTCCTGCTCGCCGTCGCTCCTTGGGTTCTGGTAAACCATACGTCCGAGCATGTTATGCTTGAGCATTGTGTCACCTATCTGGAACGCCGGGTTGACGAGAATACGGTCGTAGCCTGCCAGAAGTTCGGTCATCATGCCGCCAGCCGATGTCCCTATTATCAGGTCGGGGCGGTTTTCGGCGCACAAGTCGCGCAGTAGCTGCACGGCTTCGGCCGGGTGAAGGGGCAGGTCGCGGGCGATTACGTCGGCCTGAGGCATGAGTGAGCGCAACAGCTCCACCGTTCCCGACTGCGCGGACGATGCGAAACCGTGCACATACATTATCTTTTTGCCGGCCATCAGCTCGGGATATTCCTTGCGGTTGGGTGCTTCCATAGTGCTTTATGCTTGTCTTTACTGTTGTCAGCGTTTGCCTTTACTGTTGTCAGCGCTGCCTTTACTGTTGTCAGCGCAGCCTTTTCCGGCGCAATCAGCCTTCTTCGCGGCAATAAGGTCGGCTTCGAGTTCCGCTTTCAGGTACTTTGCCGTGTAGCCGGAGGTGCATTCAGCCACTTCTTCGGGCGTTCCCGCGGCCATAACCCTGCCTCCGTCGCGCCCGCCTCCCGGCCCCATGTCTATTATATGGTCGGCCTGGCGTATCACATCGAGGTTATGCTCTATGACAATGACCGTGTTGCCCCTGTCAACGAGCTTCTGCAGCACTCCCATCAGTATGCGTATGTCCTCGAAATGCAGCCCTGTGGTAGGCTCATCGAGTATGTATATGGTCTTGCCAGTGTCCCTTTTGCCCAGTTCGGCGGCCAGTTTCACACGCTGACTCTCGCCTCCGGAAAGCGTGGTTGACGGCTGTCCGAGCTTTATGTAGCCCAGTCCCACATCCTGAATGGTCTTTATCTTGCGCAAAATGTCAGGCACGTTGGCGAAAAACTCGACGGCCTGGTTGATTGTCATGTCGAGTACGTCGGCAATACTCTTCCCTTTGTACCGCACTTCCAGTGTCTCTCTGTTGTATCTCTTGCCGTGACACACCTCGCAAGGCACCAGTACGTCGGGCAGAAAGTTCATCTCTATTGTCTTGTAACCGTTGCCTCCGCATGCCTCACAGCGGCCTCCTTTTACGTTAAAAGAGAAGCGTCCGGGCTTGTAACCGCGTATTTTGGCCTCCGGCAAGCCTACGAACAGCGAGCGTATGTCGCCGAATACGCCGGTGTAGGTGGCCGGGTTGGAGCGCGGAGTGCGGCCTAACGGCGACTGGTCAACGCACACTACCTTGTCGGCAAAGGCCAGTCCATCGACACTGTCGTAAGGGAGAGGCTTCTTAAGCGAGCGGTAGAAGTGGCGGCTGAGTATGGGTTGCAAAGTTTCGTTGACGAGTGTTGACTTGCCGGAGCCGCTTACGCCGGTCACAACCGTAAGGGTTCCGAGCGGAAAGCTGACGTCTATGTCCTTCAGGTTGTTGCCTTTCGCCCCGTGGACGGTTATGCTGTGGCCGTTACCCTTGCGTCTTTCCGTTGGAGTGGCTATGCGTTGTTCTCCGTTTAGGTACTGTGCCGTGAGCGTGTGGCGGCTCAGCATCTCCGAAGGCGTGCCTTCAAACACCACTTCTCCGCCCTTGCGTCCCGCCATCGGCCCGATGTCAACTATAAAGTCGGCTGCCAGCATCATGTCCTTGTCGTGTTCCACCACGATAACCGTGTTTCCCATGTCGCGAAGTTCCTTGAGGGAGTTGATAAGCCGCCCGTTGTCGCGCTGGTGCAGGCCGATACTCGGTTCGTCAAGGATGTAGAGGACGTTGACAAGGCGCGATCCGATCTGCGTGGCAAGCCTGATTCTCTGGCTCTCTCCGCCTGACAGCGTTGCCGAGGTGCGGTTTAGTGACAGATAGTCGAGTCCTACACCGAGCAGGAAGTCGAGCCGTGTGCGTATCTCCTTGAGTATTTCTCCGGCAATCCTTGCCCGCTGGCTGTCAAGGTGCTCCTCTACGCTGTCGAGCCATTGCCTGAGTTCGGCTGTGTCCATGGCTGAAAGCTCGGCAATGTTCTTGTTCCAGATGCGGTAGGCCAAGGCTTCGCGGTTAAGCCGTTGCCCGTGGCACTCAGGGCACCGGCATACGGCGAGGAACTGGTCGGCCCATTTGCGCCCGGCGGCCGTATCGTCGCTTTCAAGCACGCTTTGCAGATACTTAACCACGCCGTCGAACGCCACGAAATAGTCGCTTGACGTGTGTACAACGTCCTTGCTGATCCTCACTTTCTCAAGGGTTCCGTTGAATATCTCGTTGAGCGCTTCCTCCGGGATGTCGGCTGCCTTGGTGGCAACGGTGCATCCGTACTTCTGGAGTATGGCGTCTATCTGCCAGAAGATGAGCTGATTCTTGTATTTACCCAATGGGACAATGGCCCCGTCCTTTATACTTATGTTGCGGTCGGGCATGACTTTGCCCAGGTCAACCTCGTTGATATAGCCCAAACCCTTGCACTTCGGGCATGCTCCCTGCGGCGAATTGAAGGAGAAAGTGTTGGGTGCGGGGTCGCTGTATGACATGCCTGTGGTGGGGCACATGAGCCTTTTCGAGAAGTGTTTGGCCTCGTTGGTGCCGGCATCGAGCACCATCAGCAGCCCGTCTCCCTGCTTCATGGCCACGCTGACGCTCTTTCGCAGCCGCTCGTCGTCCTTTTTCTTCACAACAAGTTTGTCGATTACCACCTCTATGTTGTGGTTTTTGTAGCGGTCAACCTTCATCCCACGGGTTATTTCCGCCACTTCTCCGTCCACGCGCACGTACAGATAGCCTTTGCGTCTCATGCTTTCAAACAGCTCGCGGTAGTGCCCTTTGCGGCTTCTCACGACCGGTGCGAGCAGCATAATCTTCCTGTCGGCATAGCTGTCCGTTATCATTTCGAGCACTTTCTCCTCGGTGTATTTCACCATCTCCTCGCCTGTTGCATAGCTGTAAGCCTTTCCGGCGCGTGCAAAGAGCAGTCGCAGATAGTCGTAAACCTCGGTTGTGGTGCCTACAGTGGAGCGCGGGTTCTTGTTGGTGGTCTTTTGTTCGATGCTGATCACGGGACTTAGGCCGGTTATCTTATCGACATCCGGGCGCTCAAGGCCGCCCAGGAAGTTGCGGGCGTAGGCTGAGAAGGTCTCGATGTACCGTCTCTGTCCCTCGGCGAATATGGTGTCGAACGCAAGTGACGACTTTCCCGAACCTGAAAGGCCGGTTATCACGGTAAGACTGTTGCGCGGAATCCCGACATCGATGTTTTTCAGGTTGTGAACCCTGGCTCCCCAGACGTTTATCTTCCCGTCTTCTCTTCCGGTTTCCATGTGTTTGCTGTTGGTAAGCTGTGATAAAAAGGATTGGAGGCGCGGGCTTCCGCTGTCTTTACTGGCCGCTTGACGCGCTGCCGCCCTCGGTGTAGTCTCTCAACAGGTTGACATCCCTCTTGATATTGTACTCCACACCGTCTGCGCCCTTGGCCTTTACCAGTACGAAATAGACCCCTGCCTTGACGGGAGAGCCGTGGTAAGTGCCGTCCCAGCCGCCGTCTATGTCGGTCCACTCGTAGAGTTTCTGTCCCCAGCGGTTGAAGATGTAGGCGTGGAAGGCGGTGATGCTCTTGTGGTTGTCCTTGGCTTTGTATATGTCGTTTATGCCGTCGCCGTTGGGGGAGAACGCGTTGGGCATCTCAAGCAGGCTGGTGCTTATCGTAACCCTTATGGTGGCTATCAGCTCGGCGTCGGTTTCGCTGCCGTAGGAGACGTACAGAGCCACGTCGGTTGAGCCGGACTGGGTGAACTCATAGGTGGTTTCCTCCTCGTACCTCACTATGTAAGGCTCCGTGGCGTCGGCCTTTGTGAACCGCCACTCGTAGGCCGGCACTGTCTCGCCGAGCATTGACGGGTTGGCTCTGAACGTTACAGTGAGCGGAGCCTGTGCGTCTGTGATGGCGTCAGTGGTCTCCTGCGCCTCTCCGTCAACGGTATAGTAGGCCGTAGGGTTGAAGTCGGCTCTCGCAACCGCAGGTGCCAGTACGAGCAAAGCCCACAGTGCCACAGCTTTAATCAATGCTATTCGTTTCATAACAAGCGCAAAATTACGGAATTAAGTTGGTTTCTCCCAATCTTGCCCCATACATTTTTTGAAAAGAACCGTATGCCTGTTTTGCACATCCCTGCGGGTTGCCAGTCATAACCCGGCGGTTTGCGCATCGTAAACCGCCCGTTTCTGACCCTTAAACCGCCCGTTTGCGCAGCGTAACCAGGCGGTTTATGCAACACGTTGGCCGCCAATGGTTTGCGAAATATCGTTGTATGGTTTGTAAAACCGTACATTCCGTCATGCAGAACAGCCCGGTTTGCCTTGTGGAGACCGCCGTTCTGCATCTCCCCCATGCACCGCAGTCAGGCGGCAAACGGCAGCCTGACGGTCTCCGCCCCAGCCCCTTTTTCCCGTTTGCGGCCAAAACATTAGGCGCAACATTGCGTTTATCCGTAATTTTTGGTACTTTTGTGGCTCGAAAGCATTAATGTAAAGGCTATGAAACTACTTTTCAGGAGTCTCGTGCTGGCCGTTGTCCTCGCCTTTGCGGCCGACATGGCAGTGGCACAGACCACAAAGTGGCGCGAAATACACAAGGTGAAGCGCAAGGAGACAGTGTTCGGTATAGCCAAAGACAACGGTCTGACTATCGAAGAGCTGCTCAACGCCAACCCGGAGATGAAGAAACCGGGCTACGAACTGAAGAAAGGCGACTACATATTCATACCTTTCCCGTCGTCAACCGCACCCAATGCGCAGACAACCGCACAGGCTTCGGCGCAGCAAAAGGCCGCCGGAGCGCAGCAGAAGGCCGTAAGGGTGGGGGTCATGCTGCCGCTTCACGACGAAAACGGCGACGGAAGGCGCATGGTAGAGTACTATCGGGGAGTGCTGATGGCGTGCGACAGCCTGCGCCACAACGGCGTTTCGGTGGACATACACGCCTGGAACGTGCCCGAAAACGCCGACATAGGCAAGACTCTCCGCGACAATGCCGCAGCGCAGTGCGACGTGATAATAGGCCCGCTCTACTCTTCGCAGGTCAAGACCCTGTCGGATTTCTCGCGCAAACACGGCACAAAGGTGCTCATACCCTTCTCCATAAACGCCCCGGAGCTGCTCTCCAACCCCAACATCTTCCAGGTCTATCAGGCTCCGACCGACTATAACGAGGCCGTGATAGGCCGCTTTCTCGACAAGTTCTCCGGCTATCACACAGTGTTTATCGACTGCAACGACACCACAAGCCGCAAGGGCGTGTTCACATTCGGGCTGCGCAGGCGCATGGAAGCAATGGGTCGCAGCCTCTCAATCACCAACCTGAAGTCGAGCGACGCCTATTTCTCAAAGGCATTCAGCCGCACCATGCCCAACGTGGTGGTGCTTAACACCGGCCGTTCGCCCGAGTTGAACGTGGCGTTCGCCAAGCTCAACAACCTTACCATGAACGATTCCAAGCTGTCAGTGTCCATGTTCGGCTACACAGAGTGGATGATTTACACCAAGTACAACCTCGACAACTACTACAAGTACAACGTTTTCATACCGGCAGTGTTCTACACCAACCCCCTTTCTGCCAGAACTGCGCGCATGGAGCAGAAGTACCGTTGGAACTTCCACGCCGATATGCTCCAGGCACTGCCACGTTTCGCCCTCACAGGCTTTGACCATGCGTACTATTTCATCAAGGGTCTGAGCCTCTATGGCGACAAGTTTACGGGCGCAGCCGGCGCAGTGGGTTACACACCCATACAGACTCCGCTGCGTTTCGTGCGCGTCGGCGGCAGCGGAGGCTACCGTAACAACAGCCTGTTGTTCGTACACTACACGCCGGGACACAAGATAGAGACACTATATTATTAAGGTATGAGACGTTTCCACATACTTGCGTGCGCCGTAACGGCACTCCTGCTCTCGCAACCCCTGCGCATGAAGGCACAGGTGGGCGAGTACCGCAGCCAACTCAGCCTTGGCGTGAACGGAGGCTACGTGTTGAGCACCGTCGGATTCAACCCGGAGATACCCCAGAAGTCGTTTGGCGGGCTCACGGGCGGCCTTTCGGTCAGATATACCTGCGAAAAATACTTCAAGAGCATCTGCGCTCTCATGGCCGAAGTCAACCTTTCGCAGGCGGGATGGCGCGAGGATATACTCACAGCCGGCGACCTTCCTGTGGTCAACCCGTCCACCGGGCTGCCCGAAGAGTACGAGCGGCGGCTCACATACGTGCAGGTGCCGGTGTTCGCACGCTTGGGTTGGGGGCGCGAACGCAAGGGCTTCCAGTTCTTTTTCCAGGCAGGCCCGCAGGTCGGGTTCTTCCTTGGCGACAAGAGCAAGGCCAGTTTCGACCACTCGCAGCGCAACATAGCCGACCGCGTCGGTGCACAGAAGGACGCCACACAGGACTCTCTTGAAATACAACACAAGTTTGACTATGGCATAGCCGCCGGGTTGGGACTCGAATATTCCCACCCCAGGCTCGGGCACCTGATGCTTGAGGGGCGCTACTACTACGGCCTGGGCGACATATTCGGCAACTCCAAGCGCGACTACTTCGGCCGCAGCAACTTGGGAAACATCGTCATAAAGCTCACATACCTTGTGGATGTGTTCGGAACAACTAACTCTAAAATAAAATAATCTTATGTTTGAAGGACAACCGAAAGGTCTTTACGCGTTGGCACTGGCCAACACAGGCGAGCGTTTTGGCTATTACACCATGCTCGCCGTATTCGCCCTGTTCCTCCAAGCCAACTTCGGCTGGAGCGAGGGCATAACTGGAACAGTCTATTCCAGCTTCCTGATGCTCGTATATTTCCTTCCTATTGCCGGCGGAGCTATGGCTGACAGGATCGGATTCAACAAGTGCGTCACCATAGGCATATTCATTATGTTCGTCGGCTACCTGTTTCTGGCCATCCCGGCGGGCACTGGCGTTGCGGCGGTGGCCGTGATGGGAGCGGCACTCGTGCTCATCAGCTTCGGAACGAGCCTGTTCAAGGGCAATCTGCAGGTGATGGTTGGCAACCTATACGACGCTCCGGGCATGCAAAACCGCCGGGATTCGGGTTTTTCAATATTCTATATGGCCATAAATCTTGGCGCGTTGTTCGCACCGACCGCCGCCATAAAGGCTATGGAGTGGGCACAGCGGTCGCTCGGAGCCACCGAAGCCGAGTCCTATCACTATGCCTTTGGCGTGGCTTGCCTGTCACTTATAGTATCGATAGCCATATACTACGGCTTCAAGAGCACCTTTGCCAGTGTGGCAACCGACAAGAAAGCTGCGGCCAAGGTTGCGGATGCAGGTGCGAAAGCCGGCGTCAGCGAGACCCAAGCCTTGGTTGCCGATGCGAAAGACACCAAAGACCGCATGGTAGCCCTGTTCCTCGTGTTCGCAGTTGTGGTGTTCTTCTGGATGGCATTCCACCAGAACGGCATGACACTGACCTACTTTGCGCGCGACTATACCGAACAGAGGAGTACCGGACTGAACAGTATGCTGTTTGATGTGACCAATCTGGTGGCCGTAATCATCATCGTTTATGCCCTGTTCTCGCTGTTCCAGTCGAAGAAAGTCAGGGGACGGTGCATATCGGGTGCCGTGATAGTGGCCGCATTGGTGTTCCTTATATATAAGTACCGGCACATTTCGCCCGACGGAGTGGAGGTGCTGGCACCGATATTCCAGCAGTTCAACCCCTGTTTCGTGGTGGGTCTCACTCCGGTATCGATGGCTGTGTTCGCCTGGCTGGCCAAGCGGGGGGCAGAACCGTCGGCTCCGCGCAAGATAGGTCTGGGCATGCTTGTGGCAGGTCTTGGCTTTGTCATCATGATGTGCGCCTCTCTCGGCCTTACCTATGACGGCGGACAGCGCGTGTCGCCCAACTGGCTCATCTCAACCTACCTCGTGCTCACGTTCGCCGAGCTGCTGCTCTCGCCTATGGGCATCAGTTTCGTGTCGAAAGTGGCTCCAGAGAAGTACAAGGGTCTGATGATGGGATGCTGGTTTGGTGCGACGGCCATCGGCAACCAGCTCGTCATGATTCCCGCATGGCTCTGGAAGAACGTTCCCTTGGCCGCTGTCTGGGGCGTACTCGTGGCCTTGTGCCTGCTGTCGTTCGTGTTCCTGTTCTCAGTGATGAAGAAACTGGAGAAAGTCTGCTGACATTCCGCCGGCAAACTTTCGGGTTTTACAATATCAGGCTGCGCTTCCCGTCCGTGGAGGCGCAGCCCTTTTCTGTAAATAAGAGTCTTTTTATCGACAAAATGCGGGCATTGATAGCGTATTGTCAATATTAATATGTACCTTTACGGCATATTAACCAATGGAACAGACGCATTATGGCAGACTATATCATCGGCAACCTCTGGCAATTGTGGACGGCTGTGGCCGTCTTGTGCCTGATTCTTGAGCTTTGCACGGGCGGTTTCTTCATCGTATGCTTCGCTTTCGGGGCAGCGTTTGCGGCAGTCGGCGCGGCTTTGGGTGCGGGCTTCGTCGTGCAGCTTGCGCTGTTCACGGTGTTTTCGGCAGTAGGCATTTGGGGCGTCAGACCTTTTGCTGTGAAGTATCTGCACTCTGAAAGCGGCGCACGTGTAAGCAATGCCGACGCTATCGAGGGGCGTATCGGTACGGTAAGCCAGGAGATAGAGGCCGGAGGCTACGGGCGCGTGGCCATAGACGGTGACGACTGGAAGGCCGAGTCGGCCGACGGCCAGAGCATAGCCGCCGGTGAAAGGGTGAAGGTGGTCGGGCGCGAGAGTATAATAATAAAGGTAACGAAGCATAATAATAAAGGTAACGAAGTATAATAACCCAACTAACTAAAAACGACAGAACTTATGATTTACGTATTGGCAATTTGTTTGGTGTGCATCCTTGTCTTTGCAAAGATGGCACTGGTGATAATTCCGCAGTCAGAGACGAAGATTATCGAGAGACTTGGCCGCTATCACGCCACGCTCCAGCCCGGTATCAACCTGATAGTGCCGTTTATCGACAAGGCAAAGGAGATTGTGGTGCTCAACCGTGGCCGCTACCAGTATTCCAACTCCATCGACTTGCGCGAGCAGGTGTATGACTTCGACAAGCAGAACGTCATTACCAAGGACAACGTGCAGACGGAAATCAACGCTCTCCTGTACTTCCAGATAGTCGATCCGTTCAAGGCAGTGTACGAAATCAACAACTTGCCGAACGCAATCGAAAAGCTGACGCAGACAACCCTGCGCAACATCATCGGCGAACTGGAGCTTGACGAGACGCTGACGAGCCGCGACACAATCAATACCAAGCTCCGCGCAGTGCTCGACGACGCCACTAACAAGTGGGGAATAAAGGTTAACCGGGTGGAATTGCAGGACATTACGCCCCCGAAGAGCGTGCTTGCCGCCATGGAAAAGCAGATGCAGGCCGAACGAAACAAGCGTGCCACGATACTTACAAGCGAGGGTAAGAAGGCTTCGGACATACTCCAGTCGGAAGGAGAGAAGGCAGCTACAATCAACAAAGCCGAGGCAGAGAAGCAGCAATCCATACTGAAAGCCGAAGGAGAGGCACAAGCCCGCATACGCAGAGCCGAGGCTGAGGCAGTGGCAATAGCCAAGATAACCGAAGCAGTGGGCAAGAGTACCAACCCGGCCAACTACCTTTTGGCACAAAAGTATATACAAATGTTGCAGGAAGTGGCCTCCGGCGACAAGACAAAGACCGTGTATCTGCCCTACGAAGCCACCAATCTGATGGGCAGTATCGGCGGAATAAAGGACTTGTTCAAGTCGGAATAGCCTGCGCTGAAGTCGGAATAGCCTGCGCTGAAGCCCTTCCGGCAGATCCCTCTTGGGCGTTTCCGCTCCATATATGGCATTGGCTCTGCATTGAGCCAATGCCTTTCGCAGTGTGCAAAGGCGTTTCGTAAAGGTTTACGTGGCGAATAAGCGTCCGTGAAATTGGCACACTCGGAAAAAGCACGTACCTTTGCATCTACCAAGTCTTCCGCTTGCGCAGCCCAGACCCATTGCCGGCTTGGACAAACGGACGGAAGAGCAGAACTAAAAGCTAAAAACAAATACAATAAACCATTAAAAACGATGAAACCACTAAGCAAACAATTTGCGCCAAAGAGCGTAATGCCTGAAAAAGTAATTCAGTTTGGCGAAGGAAACTTCCTCCGTGCGTTCGTTGACTGGATAATCTGGAAGATGGATCAGCGCACTGACTTCAACGGATCTGTAGTGATTGTGCAGCCTTTGGCCAACGGTATGGTTGACTGGCTCAACGGTCAGGACTGCCTATACCATGTCAATTTGCAGGGCCGCGAGAACGGTAAGCCGGTGAATACGCTTGAGAGGATAGACGTAGTGAGCCGTGCGCTTAACCCATACAGCCAGAATGCGGCCTTTATGGCACTGGCTGACCAGCCCGAAATACGCTTTGTAATCTCCAATACCACAGAGGCTGGCATCGCATTCGACCCGTCTTGCAAGCTCGACGACGCTCCTGCTGCATCATATCCCGGCAAGCTCGTGCAGCTGTTGTACCGCCGCTGGCAGACATTCAACGGAGATCCGGCCAAGGGATTGATTATTTTCCCCTGCGAACTGATATTCCTGAACGGCCACGTGCTTAAGGATTGTATCAACAAGTACATTGAACTGTGGCAGCTGCCCAAGGAGTTCAAGCAGTGGTTCGACGAGTGCTGCGGCGTATATGCCACACTCGTTGACCGTATCGTGCCCGGTTTCCCGCGTAAGGAGATTGCCCAGATACAGGAGAAGATAAGTTACCGCGACAACTTGGTCGTTCAGGCCGAGAATTTCCACCTTTGGGTGATTGAAGCCCCCAAGGATGTGGCCAAAGAGTTCCCTGCTGACAAGGCCGGACTCAACGTGTTGTTTGTGCCGTCAGAGGAACCTTACCACAAGCGCAAGGTCACTTTGCTCAACGGTCCCCACACTGTGCTGTCGCCGGTGGCCTTCCTGAGCGGCGTGAACATCGTGCGCGACGCCTGCAACCATGAGGTTATCGGCAAGTATATCCACAAGGTACAGTTCGACGAGCTTATGCAGACGCTCGATCTCCCGATGGAAGAGCTTGAGAAGTTCGCCTCTGACGTGCTCGAACGCTTCGACAATCCATACGTAGATCATCAGGTTACGAGCATAATGCTCAACTCTTTCCCGAAATTCTGCGCCCGTGACCTGCCCGGAGTGAAGACTTATCTGGAGCGGAAGGGTGAACTTCCGAAGGGTCTCGTGTTCGGTTTGGCAGCCATTATCACCTATTACAAGGGCGGAAAGCGTGCCGACGGCGTGGAAATAGTGCCCAACGACGCTCCCGAAATCATGGAGATGCTCTCCAAATTGTGGGCAACCGGCGACACTCAGAAGGTGACTGACGGTGTGCTCGGAGCCACTTCAATATGGGGAGAAGACCTCAATGCCATCAGCGGATTGAACGCTTTGGTAAAGCAATACCTCGACCTGATTCAGGACAAGGGTATGCTTGAGGCCGTCAAGACCATTCTTTAAGACACAAAGGCTATGGGTTTGCTCCTTGCCGGGGCGTTTCCATGACCGTTAACAGTACGGTAAAACGCGGGGCATACGGCTTTTTGAGAAGTTGTATGCCCCATTTTTCTTGCTTCAAGTTATGGATGAGAGACAGCGGATTGTGGATATAAGGCGGCGGACAGACCTGCTTCTTGCCGAATATGCGGCGAGATACGAGACCGAGGGCTTCCTTGACGGCGACCCAAGCTGGTTTATGCACCAGGTGGAGGGGCGGTTCAACCAGGAGACGCTGGCCTTTGTGGCCTCTTGCCTAAGCTATGGCAGCCGCAAACAGTTCTTCCCGAAGATACAATATGTGCTGGACTGCTCCGGCGGAGAGGTGCATGAGTGGGTGAAGAGCGGCGCTTTCGCCGGTGACATTCCCGACGACGGCGAGTGCTACTACCGCCTCTACACGCGCCACACCATGCATTCGTTCCTGTCGGCCCTGCGCACCATGCTCCGCGAGTACGGTTCTGTCGGAGACTATGCCGGTGCGAGGGCACACGACGGCCTGTCGGCTGTGGAGGCTGTCTGCGGCTTTTTCCATGCGCATGGCGTGGAGGCGGTGGTGCCCAAGGATGCATCTTCGGCCTGCAAGCGCGTGTGTATGTTCCTGCGGTGGATGGTCCGCGACAACTCGCCGGTCGATTTGGGACTGTGGAGTGGCTTCATAGACAAGCGGACGCTGATAATGCCGCTCGACACCCACGTGGTTCAGGAGTCGGTGCGCCTCGGCCTGCTGTCGGGCAAGGCCGCTTCGATGGCTGCGGCACGGCGGCTCACGGCGCGTATGCTTGAGGTTTTTCCCGACGACCCGTTGAAAGGCGATTTCGCCCTGTTCGGTTACGGCGTGAACCACGGCTGACTTCACTGCCGTCCCAGTCGTTTCCATTGGCCGATCCGTCTGTTCCCATTCCTGTTCCCGACAGTCTCTTTTTCCAGCCCTGCGGGTCTTGCCCGCCAAACCGCCCGTTTACGATTGCCAAACCGCCGCTTTGGCAGCCGTAAACGGGCGGTTTGCATTCCGTAGTCCGGCGGTTTACGGCTGCATGCCATATCTGTCTCGTTTGCAAAGGTTTGCATTAGAAAACTCCGGCACGGCGTTTCCGTGACACCGCAATAGCCTTATCTTTGCATAAAACTACAATCTAAGATACAGAAACGCGATGGAGAGAACTTGGAGATGGTTTGGCAAGAACGACAAGATAACGCTTGCCATGCTGAAAGAGATTGGTGTGCAGGGTATAGTCACCGCCTTGCACGACGTGCCCAACGGTGAAATCTGGACGAGAGAGCAGATTTCCGACCTGCGACAGTACATCGAAAGCTACGGTATGCGCTGGTCTGTGGTGGAGAGCCTGCCCGTTTGCGAGAGCATAAAGTATGCCGGACGCGACCGCGACCAGCTGATTGCCAACTATTGCGAGAGCCTTCGCAACCTTTCGGCGGAGGGGATACACACGGTATGCTACAACTTCATGCCGGTACTCGACTGGGCGCGCACCGACCTTAGCCACCCCAATCCCAACGGAACCACCAACCTGTACTTCTCGCATGCCGAGTTCGCCTATTTCGACATCTGCATATTGAAGCGCGAGAATGCCGAGAAAGACTGGCCAAACGAGGTGCTCGAGCAGGTGGAGAGGCTGAAAAAGACCATGACACCGGCCGACGACCACCAGCTCGTGGACAACATAATAGTGAAGACACAGGGCTTCGTGAGCGGCAACATCAAGGAGGACGACGAGCATCCCGTGGAGCTGTTCCGCCAGCTGCTCGACCTGTATAAGGGAATAAGCAAGGAGCAGCTGCGCGAAAACATGCGCTACTTCCTCGAAGCCATCATGCCCGTGTGCGAAGAGTGCGACATGCGTATGTGCGTGCACCCCGACGACCCTCCGTTCCCCATACTCGGACTGCCCCGCATAGTCACTTGCGACGAAGACATCAACTGGTTCCTCTCGGCAGTCGATAATCCGCACAACGGATTGACCTTCTGCGCGGGGTCCCTCTCGGCCGGAGCGCACAACAATGTGGTGGAGCTGGCACGCAAATATGCCTCCCGCACATGGTTCGTCCATCTGCGTTCGTGCCACGTCTTCCCCAACGGCGACTTCACGGAGGCCTCCCACCTCGGCGGACGTGCCGACCTGATAGAGCTGGCACGCATCTTCGAGAAGACCAATCCCGGACTTCCCATGCGCGTTGACCACGGCATGACCATGCTGGGCGACGAGGCGCGCGGCTACAACGCCGGCTACTCGTTCCTCGGACGAATGTTTGCCATGGGACAAGTGCAGGGCATTCTGGCCACAGTTGACCGAGAGCTGGGCATAGAGTATAAGCAGCCGGGATTTTTCGAGTGACTCCGGAAGCCTGAAGGCACAGCCTGCAACTGGAAAAGGCTGCAATCAACGACTGCAAAGAACCGAACAACGACTATAAAAAGAAAGGGAAACAATGAAAAACCTGTTTGACATAAAGGATTACGTAGTAGTAATCACCGGCGGAACCGGCGTGCTCGGACGCGCCATCGCCAAGTATCTGGCACTTAACGGTGCCAAAGTGATCATCCTCGGACGCAAGGAAGAGGCAGGAAACGCCATAGCTGCCGACATCGAAAAGGCCGGCGGCAAGTGCGAATTTATGAAGACCGACGTGATGGACCAGGCCGTTGTGGAGCAGAACTGCGCCGACATCATAGCCAAATACGGCCGTATCGACACCCTGCTCAATGCCGCAGGAGGCAATATGGCAGGGGCTACGATAGGCCCGGAGCAGACTTTCTTCGACTTGAAGGCCGACCAGTTCCAGACAGTGCTGTCTCTCAACCTTACGGGAACGGTCATTCCGACCCAAGTGTTCCTCAAACCGATGGTGAAACAGGGCAAAGGCTCGGTGATAAACTTCTCGTCTATGGCCGCTTTCCGGCCTATGACGCGAGTCTGCGGCTACGCTGCGGCGAAGGCAGGCATAAGCAATTTCACCGCTTTCATGGCCACCGAGTGCGCCAAGAAGTTCGGTGAGGGCATCAGAGTGAACGCCATAGCCCCCGGATTCTTCATCACAGAGCAGAACAGGGCACTGCTTACCAACCCCGACGGCTCGTTCACGCAGCGCGGACAGGACGTTGTCCGCCAGACACCGTTCGGACGGATGGGCGATCCCGACGAGTTGTGCGGAACGATACACTACCTTATGAGCGACGCCGCCAAGTTCGTGACCGGCACAGTGGCCGTTGTCGATGGCGGATTCAACGCCTTTGCCATGTAAACTACTGAACATTGATGATTATATCGTGCGGGAACGGGTCTCAATACGGCCTGTTCCCTTTTTTGCATGCTCGTGTGAGCATGCAAAAAAGAGTCCTGCGGAATGGGAAGTTGCCATTCCGCAGGACTCTTGCCGTATGCTTGCCCATATGGTTTGACGTTTCACATGGACAGGGCAAGTTCCTGTTGTTTCAGTCTTTAGGATTACGGCGTTTGCGGCGGCCTGTCATACTGCAAGACTTAGCTGGATGTCGTGCTCACGTGCCATGCGCCGCAGGTTTATTATGGCATATCGCATGCGCCCCAGTGCGGTATTGATGCTCACACCGGTTATTTCGGCAATCTCCTTGAACGACAATTCCTGATAAAAGCGCATATATACGACTTCCCGTTGCGGCGTCGGCAGGTTGTTCATCATGTGCTTTACGTCGAAAAGCACCTGCTCGTTGATCACTTCCAGCTCTCTGCTGCCATTGACAAGCGCCGCATTGCGCAGGTTGGAAAGGTCGTTTCCCTCGCTCAGGTCGATGATGTGCTCGTTGCGTTGCTGGCGGTACCAGTCCATAATCACGTTGTGCGCGATGCGTGTAACCCAGAACGAGAACTTGCCGGTGGCCGTGTAGCGTCCTTCCTGAAGGCGCGTTATGACCTTCACAAAGGTGTCTTGGAAGATGTCGTTGGCCAGTTCCTGGTTTCTCACCACGAACATTATGTAGTTGAAAATCTTGGTTTGGTTGCGAGATAACAACTCGTCAAAGGCTCTATTGTTGCCACCTATATACAGTAAGGCCAATTCTTCATCGGTCATACCTCCGAATTTATTCATACTTAACCGTCTTTTGTTACTTATTAAGTAAATATTCAGCTATAGGCAGTTGGCTTTTAATGGTTGTAAAATCAGTTGTTAACTCACGTGGCAAAAGTATATAAATTTATCATTCCTGCCAAATGTTTGCATAAAAAACTGACTTTTCCATGGTCATTATGCCCCGTTTCGACAGATTTACGGGGCCTTTGGCGTGAATTAAGCGGACAGTCGGTGCAGGAATAATGGCCGTTTTCGTGCCGGAAGCCGCCTGGAATAACAGCGGAAGCCGCAGGGATGACAGCGGAAGCTGCCGGGAAAGACAGCGGAAGCCGCCGGGAAAGACTGTGGAAACCGCCGGAAACGAAAGCAAAAGCCGCCCGAAGCGCAGTGCTCCGGGCGGCTTTCTGAACCTTTGTGGGTTATGTTTCAGTGGTGTTCCGGCACTATTGCGAAATACACGAGGTCGTCCTTGCCGTCGTTGAACATGGCGTGGCTGTGCCCCATCGGACAGTAGTGCACGCTGCCTGCCCCGATTTTCTCCTCCGAACCGTCGTAAACGAAGTGGCCGGTGCCGCTTATGACGTACACAATCTCGCTGTTTTGCTCGTGTGAGTGGTAGCCGCTCGATGCTCCGGGCTTGAGCCGGCTCATCATAATCTTGTTTCTTGGGTCAGCAAAGTTGCGTGTGTCCAACTCTCCCTTGCCGCCTTTGAAGTTCATGACGGCCTCTTCGCTGATGTTTTCAAAGTCTATAATCATCGTTTCTCTGTTGTTTTGTTTGCTTTACGGCGTCTTTTTTGCCTGTCTTAGAATGCCATTTCACCTGCCTTAGAATGCTATTTTGCCTGTC
>CAVAPI010000031.1:0-23121 GCA_963590445.1 Lachnospiraceae bacterium
CCATAGGGCACAACGCCACCGTTCATGCCTGTACCATACGCGACGGTGCGCTGGTTGGCATGGGAGCCACGCTGCTCGACGGCTGCGACGTGGGCGAAGGGGCCATCGTGGCCGCCGGTGCGCTCGTTCTGCAAGGCACAAGGATTGGCGAGCACGAGATATGGGGCGGTGTGCCGGCCAAGTTCATCAAGAATACCCGCCCCGGCCAGGCCGAGAGCTTCGCCGCCCACTACGTGGAGTACTCCAAGTGGTATCTTGAGGAGATGTAACCGGGATTTTGCAGACTGAATACGCAGGGACGAGGCCGCCTTTGGTGCGGTTATAAGGAGCGGCAACGGCTTCCCGTTTCCCGTATCCGTGTGAAAACGAAGCACAGAAGGGACATTATGACACCTACGGCAGAGTATATCCGGGCGCAGTTCGCCGTGTTCAACGCCCGCTACTTCGGCGGTTTGCTGCCCGAGCCGCTGTTCCGGGTGAACTGTGCGCGCACGGTTCTGGGGCGCTTCAGTTGCCGCAGGGTGCGCCGGGGCCTGCTCGGACTGCGCTCTTCCGAGGAGTACACCATTGCCATAAGCCGTTTCTACGACCTGAGCGAACGGGATGTGCAGACAGTACTGCTGCATGAGATGATCCACTTCCACCTTTGCTACCGCCACTTGGCCGACTCGTCGCCCCACGGCAAGCTGTTCCGGCGCGAGATGGAGCGCATCAATGCCGACGGATGGGGCATCAGCGTGCGCACAAGCACCAAGGGGTGGCAACCGAGCGCGGGGAAATGCCGCTCAAAGCGTTGCGTGGTGGCTATGGCCACGGCCGACGGCTGCTATTTTGCGGCTGTGCAGCGGCCTTATGTCAAGGCTTTCGACCGTGCCATGGGCAGGATTGCAGGCTTGAAACGCCGCGAATGGTATGTGACGGGCGACGGTTTCTTCCGCCAATACCCGATTGTGCGCACCTTGCGCTTCCGCCTTGTGCCGGCAGAGGAGTTCGACACGGTGTGCAAGCGCATGACTGACAACTGCGAAAGGATGGAGCAAGAACCGTAAGCGGATACCGCCAGAGCCACGGAAGGGCGCAACGGCAACCGCGGAAGGATGCGGCTGAAAAGGGAAAAGGGAAGGACGCTGCAGCGCATCCTTCCCTTTTCCGTAACGTATCCTGTACAGCAAGCCGTGGCTTACAGCAGGTTCATCGTGTCTGTGGCAATCATCAGCTCCTCGTCAGTGGGTATGACAACCACCTTAACCCTGGAGTCCGGAGCGGAAATAACGGCCTCTTCGCCGTGGACAGTGGCGTTCTTGGCCTTGTCAACCTTTACGCCCATCCACTCCATGTCGGCGCAAACCTCCTCGCGCATGGACGACTGGTTCTCGCCGACGCCGGCGGTGAACACGATTATGTCAACGCCTCCCATAGCTGCGGCATACGCTCCGATGTACTTCTTTATGCGGTAGTTGTACATATCGAGGGCAAGTATCGCCCTTTCGTTGCCCTCTTTTGCGGCGGCATCCACCTCGCGCATATCGCTCGAGATGCCGGTTATGCCGAGCACTCCGCTCTTCTTGTTGAGCAGGTTGGATATTCCCTCCGCACCAAGGTTCAGCTTCTTCTCTATATAGGCGATGGCTCCGCCGTCGATGTCGCCGCTCCGTGTGCCCATCATCACGCCTTCGAGGGGCGTAAGTCCCATGGACGTGTCAACGCACTTGCCGTCCTTCACGGCCGAGATGCTGGCCCCGTTGCCTATGTGGCAGGTGATTATCCTGTGCCCTTCGGCCTTTATGCCGAGGAAATCGCACACGCGCTGCGACACATAGCGGTGGCTTGTGCCGTGGAAACCGTAGCGGCGCACGCCGTAGTCCTTGTAGAGTTCATACGGAACGGCATACATATAGGAGTGCTGCGGCATGGTCTGGTGGAAGGCAGTGTCGAACACGCCCACCTGAGGAAGGCCGGGCATGAGTTCCGTCACGGCCTTTACGCCCTTGAGGTTGGCCGGGTTGTGCAGCGGCGCAAGGTCGGTGCACTCCTCGAAAGTCTTGAGTACTTCGTCGTTGAGCACCACGCTCTTGTTGAATTTCTCGCCTCCGTGCACCATCCTGTGCCCCACTGCGCCTATCTCTTTCAGGTCTTTGATCACTCCAATCTCCGGGTCTGTGAGCAGACTGAATATGAATTTCACCCCTTCGGTGTGCTCCGGGATGTCGTGCATTATCTGTTTTTTCTCGCCGTTGGGCAGCTTTACCTTCACGAAAGCCCCGTCAAGTCCCACGCGCTCGGCACCTCCCGATGTCATGACAGTCTTCTTGTCCATGTCATACAGGGCATACTTGATGGACGACGAACCGCAATTCAAAACTAAAATCTTCATTTTATGCTAAATAGTATTTAAGGTTATTGGGTATAATGCAAGCGTACACGGTTACAGGACCAGCGGGAAACCCCGGTCCAATAACCGCATACGCCTGAAAAATACTGATTATTTCTTCGCGTCCATGGCCTGACAGGCGGTGATAGCCACCATCTTGTAGATGTCATCTACCGAACATCCTCGGCTCAAGTCGTTGACCGGGCGCGCGATACCCTGCAGGATGGGGCCGAGAGCCTCGGCATCTCCGAGCCGCTGTACGAGCTTGTAGGCAATGTTGCCCACCTCCAGGCAGGGGAACACCAGCACGTTGGCGTGGCCGGCGATGTCGCTTCCGGGAGCTTTCTTCTCGCCTACCGAAGGAACGAGAGCCGCGTCGGCCTGCATTTCACCGTCAACTTTCAGTGCCGGGTCAAGCTCTTTTGACAGCTTGGTGGCCTCCACGACCTTGTCAACCACCTCGTGCGTTGCGCTGCCCTTGGTGGAGAAGCTCAGCATAGCCACGCGCGGGTCGGCAAAACCGGCCACGCTCTTGGCCGTCTGCGCCGTACATACGGCAATCTGAGCCAGCTGCTGTGCGTCGGGCATGGGCGTTACGGCCACGTCACCCACCACAAGTACGCCGTTCTCACCGTACTGCGGCTGTTTGGTAATGAGCAGCATGGCACCGCTCACGCAGCTTATTCCGGGTGCGCACTTGATGATTTGCAGAGCCGGACGCAGCGTGTCGCCGGTGGTACTCAGTGCTCCGCTTATCTGTCCGTCGGCGCCTTCGGTCTTGATAATCATGCATCCGAGGTAGAGAGGGTTCTTCACAAGCTCGCGCGCCTGCTCTATTGTCATGCCCTTTTTCTTGCGGAGTTCGGCCAGAAGTGCGGCATACTCCTCGGCCTTGGGGTTGTTCTCCGGGTCGATGATGGTGGCCTTGCCGATGTTTTCCAGCCCCCATTTTGCGGCAAGGGAGTCTATTTCGGCCTTGTTGCCGATGAGGATAAGGTCAGCCACGCCGTCGGCCAGCACACGGTCGGCAGCTTTCAGAGTGCGTTCCTCGGTGGCTTCGGGAAGCACAATGCGCTGTTTGTTGCTTTTAGCGCGTTCGATGATTTGTTTTACTAAGTCCATAAATCTTGCTTATGTAGGTATTTTGTAAGTTCTACTTTGCAAAAGTAGCAAAAATAATTTGGTTCATTCCGGTTTGCAAACGTTTTTTTTCAGACACCCGGAGCATTGGGTAAAAAATGTGCTCCCATGCGTTTTTCTGCCGCCGAATCCGCTGTTTTTGAGTGTTTTCCTTACCTTTGTACGGAGAGAAAACGCGCATTGCCGCACCAATGGCAACACTCCCGCCACTGGTCTGCGCCGCATACATATTATTAAGGTATAAACAAATCAAAAGCAACATGACGAAAAATCGTATCAAGAGACTGGTTTTCCTGACCGCAATGCTGCTGTCGTCCGCCTGTACGGTCAGTGCACAGGAGCGCATGCGTGTGGTTATAGACAACGACTTTGCCGGCGACCCCGACGGACTGTTCGCCTTGGCGCAGTTGGTCGCGTCGCCTTCGGTAGATGTCAGGGCAATCATCGGGTCGCATCTGCACGCCGGAGAGAACTGGACGGCAAAGGGCAAGCCCTCTGCCACGACTGCTGCCGACAACGCACGGCACTTGTTGGAGAAGATGGGCTGCGCCGACAGGTATGCCGTAGTGGAGGGTTCCAACGAACCGCTGGCCGACACTCTACACCCGATCCGCACCGCTGCCGCCGACAGGATAATCGCCGAGGCCATGCAGTGCACCGCCAAATCGCCGCTCTATGTGCTCTGCGGAGGCGGTCTGACGGAGATTGCTTCAGCGTGGATGATGCGCCCGGAGATAGCCGGCCGCATGGTTGTGGTGTGGATAGGCGGCGCCGAATATCCCGGATTTGCCGCTCCGCCCGGCGTCAGGGGCGGCGAGTACAACACAACCATCGACATCAGGGCGGCGCAGGTGGTGTTCAACCGCTCCGACCTGACGCTGTGGCAGATTCCGCGCAACGCCTACCGCCAGTGCCTCGTGTCGCGCGCCATGCTCCGGAGCCGCATTGAGGGGGCAAGCCCCGTGGCTGCATGGCTTGCCGACATGCTCGACGCATACATAGGCCCGGACAAACGGAGCGAATGTTATGTGCTCGGCGACAGTCCGCTGGTGCTTGCCACTGCGCTACAGAGCAACTGGGAGCGCGACGCCTGCTCTTCGGCCTACACAATGCGGCCGTGTCCCACCGTTGACGACAGCGGACACTACCGCTTTGATGCCCGCCGGCGCACGATAAAGGTGTTCGACCGCATCGACACCTACCTGATGTTCGAGGACATGTTCGCCAAGTTCCGCACTCCGGCAGGCACTCCCGCCACAGCGGAATAAACAGTTCCCTCCAGAACATCATACATATCTTTTCAAAAGATCATATACATTTTCGGCAAAGACCATATATATCTTTGCCGAAAAAGTATGCAATCTTTTTTTCAGGACAAAACCGCAACCCGTCGCCATGCCGGCTGAGAGACTGCGGTTGCGCCATTCCCCACGTACATTTCCGAGCACACCGCTGCAACTTGACGGGCGCAAGCCTTGGCGGTGTCGATATTTTTTGCGAATATTGCATACAGAATTATGGACGCTTAATCACATGAACACAGACAAGCAACAGCGCACCGCAGCAGCCGCCTTCGCCCGACGATGGGAGGGCAGGGGCTATGAGAAGGGCGACAGCCAGACTTTCTGGATAGAACTCCTCACGGAGATATTCGGGGTGGAAAGCCCCTCCACATTCATCACCTTCGAGCAACAGGCGCAGCTCGACCACACCTCTTTCATCGACGCCATGATACCCTCCACTCACGTGATGATAGAGCAGAAGTCCTTGGGCAAGGACTTGCGCCAGGCCATCCGCCAGAGCGACGGCTCCCTGCTGTCGCCCTTCCAACAGGCGCAGCGATACGGGAATGCCTTGCCCTACTCGGAGCGGCCACGGTGGATAGTGACGTGCAACTTTGCCGAGTTTGACGTCTACGACATGGAGAACCCGAAGGGCGAGCCGTCGCGCATACTGCTCAAGGACCTGGAGCGGGAGTATTATCGCCTGCAGTTCCTTGTGGAGCAGCAGAGCGTTCATCTGCAGCGAGAGATGGAGGTGTCCATGAAGGCCGGCGAGATAGTGGGCAAGCTCTACGATGCCTTCGTCACGCAGTATGATGCCGACGATGCCGAGTCGCTGCGCTACCTCAACATACTGTGCGTGCGCCTCGTGTTCTGCCTCTATGCCGAGGATGCCGGCATCTTCGGGCGGCACGACCAGTTTCACGACTACCTCGCCCATTATCAGACGGAAGATATGCGTATGGCGTTGGTGCAGCTGTTCAATATCCTCAACACGCCCACAGACAAGCGCAGCAAGTATATGCGCCCAGACCTTGCCGCCTTTCCTTACACCAACGGCGGACTCTTTGCCGAGGAGATAGACATACCGCAGTTTACCGACGAACTGCGCGAGACGCTCCTGCAGCACGCCTCGCTCGACTTCGACTGGAGCGAAATCTCGCCCACCATCTTCGGCGGTGTGTTCGAGAGCACGCTCAATCCCGAGACGCGCCGTTCGGGCGGAATGCACTATACCTCGATAGAGAATATCCACAAGGTAATCGACCCCTTGTTTTATAACGGTCTTCTAACGGCGTTAGAATACTGTAAGGAGGAACCCAACATCAAGAAGCGCATGCAGCGGCTGCACGCCTTGCAAGACAGGATGGCGAATATGAAGTTCTTCGACCCTGCCTGCGGTTCGGGCAACTTCCTCACGGAGACCTACCTCTCCCTGCGCCGCCTGGAGAACGAGATTATCAAGCAGATATACAGTGTGGAGCAACTCGATGCCTTTACCAACCCCATCAAGGTAAGCATCCACCAGTTCTACGGCATCGAGATCAACGACTTCGCCGTCACCGTGGCCACCACCGCCCTCTGGATCAGCGAGGCGCAGATGATGGCGGAAACGGAAAAGATTATCCGTCACGACATCGACTTCCTGCCCCTGAAGAGCTATGCCAACATCCACGAGGGCAACTCGCTCCGCATCGACTGGGAGAGCGTCTGCCCCAAGCATGAGCTGAACTACATAATAGGCAATCCGCCGTTCGTGGGTGCCCGACTGATGAGCGAAAGCCAAAAGGCGGACATGACAGCCGTCTTCGGCGAGAAATGGAAGAACGTGGGCAACATCGACTATGTGGGGGCATGGTACAAGCGTGCCGCCGACTATATGAAAGGTACCCGTGTGGAAGCAGCCCTCGTCTCCACCAACTCCATCTCGCAGGGCGAGCAGGTGGCCAACCTCTGGCAACCGCTCTTCGCCGAGGGCATAGGCATCCACTTCGCCCACCGCACCTTCCGCTGGGACAGCGAGGCGAGCCTCAAAGCCCACGTCCATGTGGTGGTCATCGGCTTCTCGTATGCAGAGCATGAGAAAAAGTATCTCTTCGAGAACGGGCAAGCGAAGGAGGCAAGTCACATCAATGCTTACCTGATAGATGCGCCCGACACCTTTATATATAGCAGAAGCAAGTCGCTGTGCGACGTACCCTCAATAGGCATCGGCAACAAGCCGATAGACGGCGGCAACTATCTTTTCGAGAAAGAGGAGATGGAGGAATTTATCCGGCAAGAGCCGAAGTCTGCCCCATTGTTCCATCCTTGGTACGGCTCGGTGGAGTTCATCCACCGGAAGCCCCGCTACTGCCTGTGGCTCGGCGACTGCTCGCCAAGGGAAATCAAGGAGATGCCGCTCTGCTATGAGCGGGTGGAGAATGTGAGAAAGGTGCGGTTGGAAAGCACAAGTGCAGGTACTCGAAAGCTGGCAGACACGCCTACCCGTTTCCATGTGGAGAATATGCCCGACGGCGACTCCATCATCGTGCCAAGGGTTTCTTCCGAGAGGCGCAGATACGTACCCATGGGCTTCATACCAAAGGGAACGCTTGCCAGCGATGCCGTGCATCTCATCCCCTCCGCCACTCTCTACCACTTCGGCATCTTAGAGAGCAACGTCCACATGGCGTGGATGCGGGCGGTGTGCGGTCGCTTGGAGATGCGCTACCGCTACAGCAAAGACATCGTGTACAACAACTTCCCCTGGCCCCAGCCCACTGCCGAGCAGCAGGCGAGGATAGCTCAGAGTGCCCAGGCCATCCTGGACTCAAGGGCCTTGTACCCCGACTCCTCCCTTGCCGACCTCTACGACCCCACGCTCATGCCCAAGGAGCTCCTCCAGGCCCACCGCCAGAACGACCGCCTCGTGATGCAAGCCTACGGCTTTGGCACCAAGATGACGGAGAGCGAGTGCGTGGCGGAGCTGTTCAGGAGGTATGGGGAGATGGCAGGGGCGGTAAAAGCCTGAAATGTTTGGCTTTTACCGCTTTTCAGCGTATATTTGCAGCTGTAAACCTTGGAATGGTGTATAATACAATCCTTCCAAAGCCTTGGAATGGTGTATATTGAAGCAAAAGACCCACAGCCGGACAGTGCCGGTTGTGGGTCTTTTGCTTTGCAAGGCGGCGGTTTATGCGCGCCAAACGGGCGGTTCAGCCACCGCAGATGCCGTGGTTACAGGCCATAAATGCCATATCTGCGGACTATATCTTGCTTATTATTCCGAGCTTTGTGCCCTCTATGAAGTTGATAATGGCGCGCACTTCCTTGCCGTCGGGCACCTGTTCCTTGATCTGGAGCACTGCATCGAACACGCTCGTCTGGCCGTGGAACACGAGGCGGTAGGCGTTTGCTATGTGACTGATGGTCTTTTCGGGTGTGCCGGAGGTTCTGAGAAGCGACTCGTTCACGCCGCCGTAGCGCACGGGGTTGTCGGTTGCCACGATGAACGGGGGCACGTCGCGGCTGATGCGCACGCCGCCTGTAACCATGGATGCACCGCCTATGCGCACGTTGGCATTGACTATCACTCCCGAAGAGAAGATTGCGCCGTTGTGGATGTCGCAGTCACCGGCAATCTTGGTGCCGTAGCCGAAGGTAACGTAGTCGCCCACCTTGGCGTCGTGGGATATATGCACTCCTTCCATGAAGAAGTTGCGGTTGCCTATGCGCGTTTCGCCGTCGCTGAACGTGGCGCGGTTTATCACCACGTTCTCGCGGAAGATATTTTCGTCGCCTATTATCAGGTGCGAAGCGTCGCCCTTGTAGTTGAAGTCCTGCGGCTCTGCGCCGAGCACAGTGTTCTGAAACACCTTGTTGCCGCGCCCCATGCGCGTGCCGTTCATTATGCTTGCGTAGGGATAGACGGTGCAGTCGTCGCCAATCTCCACGTCGCCCTCGATGTAGGCGAACGGATATATGGTCACGTTGTTGCCGATCTTTGCTTTCGGGTCAACGTATGCTTGCTGACTTATCATATTGTTGGGTTTTGAATGTTGGGTTTTGTTTGTCGCCGGTTCAGTTCTTGCCGCCGCCGAGCGCATAGTAGAGGTTGACCACTGCCTGCATCTTGTAGAACTGGTCCTGCACCTGCGACAGCTGGGCGTTGAGCAGGCTCTGCTGGGCGGTGATTACCTCAAGATAGGTGCTGCTCCCCTCGTTGAAGAGCATCTTTGTGTATTCCACGTTCTTGGTGAGACTTTCCACCTGTTTGGCCTCCAGCTGTGCCTTTTCGGCCGAGGAGTTGTAGAGGACGAGGGCGTTGCTCACCTCGCTTCCGGCCGACAGCACTGCGTTCTGCCAGGTGTTGTAAGCCTGCTCCTGCTGTGCTTTGGCCACTTTCAGGCCGGCTACGAGTGCTCCGTGCTGGAAGATGGGCTGCGTAAGGCTTCCCACTGCGTTCCAAAGCATCTTGCCCGGGTTGACGATACCGCCGCCGCTGTTGTTGGTATAGGCGCCGGAACCGCTGATGGTGATGCTGGGATAGAACTTGGAGCGTGCCTGGTTGGTGTTGTAGAAGCACTGTGCAAGCGACATCTCCGCATAGTGTACGTCGGGCCTGTTGTTGAGCAGCTGTATGCCGATGCCCGTGCTGAAGGTCTCAGGCAGCGACTGGCTGTCGAGAGTGCCGCGTGCTATGGTCTGCGCCGGCTGCCCCAAGAGCAGCGAAAGCGAGTTTTCGGTCTCGCGTATCTGCCGCTTCAGGTCGGTGGCCTGTGCCAGTACGGAGTAGTAGTTCGACTCCGCACTCTGCACACTGGTCTCCTTGGCGCGTCCGAGTTCCTTCTGCAGCTTCATCATGTCCCACGTATCCTTGGTCAGACCGGCCATGTTGTTGACCAGTTCCAGCTCCTTGTCGAGCATCATCAGGGTGTAGTACATGTTGGCAATGTTGGATATAAGTCCTGTCTGCACCACGAGCTGGTAGTCCTTTGTGGCCAGCAGCGACATCTGTGCGCTGCGTTTGGCGTTGAGAAGGTTGCCGAACAGGTCGATACTCCAGCTTGCCTGTACAGGAAGCGAGTAGGTCTTGGTGGCTTTGTTGCCGTCCCACGACGTTATCGTTCCTGTTGGCGAGAACGCGAACGCCGGCACGAAGGCCAGTTTCGCAGCTGTGAGCTGGGCTTCCACCATCTTCACGTTGAGCGCGGCGTTGAGCATGTTGGTGTTATGTGCCAGTCCCTGCTCTATAAGCGACTGCAACTGCGGGTCGGTGAACACGCTGCGCCACGGCAAGTTGCCGAAGCTGGCGGTGTCGCCAGCCACTGTGAGCGTGTCGGTCACGCTTGCCGAGTCGCGCACCAAGCCCTTTGCGTTGACTTCCGGCCGCTCGTATTTGTTGTATATCCCGCAGCTTCCGAGCATAAGTGCCGCAGCGGCGGAGATAATGATATTTCCTGTTTTCATCATAACTGCTTTTCTCCGGTTATTTCACTTTGTTTTCTATTTGCTCGTGCAACGCTCCGGCCACATAGGGGTTGGTGTATTGCTTGATTTCGCTGTCTGCTGAAGCGTTGTCATCCTCGAATGTGACGGGCTTGAACCGCTCCTGCAAGGTCTGGAAGATGTAGAAAAGGGCAGGAACTATCATGATTTGGCAGAGCATACCTATGAGCATACCGCCGATAGCGGCCGCTCCGAGGGTCATATTGCCGTTGTAGCCCACTCCCCAAGGCATGAGCATGGGCAACAGACCGATGATCATGGCCAGCGAAGTCATAAGGATAGGACGCAGACGTGCCGTGGCTCCGAGCACTGCCGACCACGATATGGCCATACCGGTCTGCCTGCGTTCGAGCGCAAACTGTACGATAAGGATGGCGTTCTTGGCCAGCAGTCCCATCAGCATGATGAGCGCTATCTGCATATAGATGTCGTTGTTCTTGCCAAACAGGTTGGTGAAGAGGAACGCACCGGCAAGTCCGAAGGGCACGGAGAGGATTACGGCCAGCGGAACGAGGTAGCTTTCGTACTGCGCGGACAGGATCAGATAGACGAAAGTGAGGCACAGCACGAAGATAATGGCCGTGGTGTTGCTCGATTCCTGCTCCGACCGCGTCAGTCCGGAGAACTCGTAGGTGTAGCCGGACGGCAGGCTTGTCTTGGCAACTTCGGCAATGGCCTTGATGGCATCGCCGGTTGCGTAACCGTCGGCAGCCGCTGCGTTGACATTAATGGACGTGAAGAGGTTGAAACGGTCAATCTCCTGCGGGCCGTACATACGGCTCAGCGACACATACTCGTTGATTGGGGCCATCTCGCCGGCCGAAGTCCTGACGTAGATGTTGTTCAGACTCTTCAAATCCGCACGGTCCTTGGCGTCAGCCTGTATATATACACGGTAGAGCTTGCCGTAGGAGTTGAAGTTGGAGGCATACATGCCGCCGTAGTAGCCCTGCATGGTAGTGAGAACCGTGGAGGGGTCGATGCCGCTCTGCTTGCATTTCGCCACGTCAACGTCTATCTTGTACTGCGGATAGTTGGCGTTGTAGGAGGTCATGGCGTTGGATATTTCCGGCCGGGCGTTCAGTTCCTTGAGGAACTTCTGCGTTACGTCGAAGAACTTGTTGACATCTCCGCCGGTACGGTCCTGCATGGAGAACGTAAGTCCGTTGGTTGCCGAGAAGCCCTGCACCATAGGCGGCTGGAAAGCCAGTATCTGCGCGCCCTTGATGGCTGCCGTCTGCTTGTAGATCATGCCGAGCACCATGCCTGAGCCGAGGTTGTGTATGCCCAGATACTTGAGCGGGCCTTCCATCTTCTGCCTTTCTTCAAACGGTTTCAGCTTTATGATGAACGTACCCTGGTTTGAGCCTTGCCCTGCGATGAAGTTATAGCCCATAATGCGCATGCGGCTCTGTATGGCAGGGTTGGTTGCGAGCATCCGGTCAACCTGATCCATCACGTCGCCGGTCTTCTTCATAGACGTTCCCGGAGGAGTTGACACCGTACAGAACACGGTGCCGGTGTCCTCGTCGGGCACAAGGCCGCTCTTGGTGTTCATTGCGAGCACGCCAAGCAGAGCAATGCCCACGATGACCGAACCGATGGCTATTACGGGACGCTCCACTATGCGGCGCACTCCGTTCTTGTATCTGTCCTGAACCTTGCCGTAGGAAGCGTTGAAGGCGGCATGGAAGCGGTCTATCAACGACATCTTTCGCTTCGATCCGTCCTCGTTCTTCGGTTTGAGCAGCACTGCGCAGAGTGCCGGGGAAAGGGTCAGGGCGTTCAAGGCGGAGATTATGATGGCTATGGCCATCGTTATGCCGAACTCACGGTAGAATGTACCGGACGTACCTCCTATGAATGACACCGGCACAAACACCGCCGCCATGACAAGAGTGATGGAGATGATGGCACCCGAAATCTCGTTCATGGCGTCAATCGATGCCTGCCGTGCCGACTTGTAGCCAAGGTCGAGCTTGGCATGCACCGCTTCGACCACCACAATGGCGTCATCCACCACAATGGCGATGGCAAGCACGAGTGCCGCAAGCGTCAGCAGGTTGAGCGAGAAGCCGAATATATAGAGGAAGAAGAACGTTCCGATCAGCGATACAGGCACGGCTATGAGCGGTATGAGCGTTGACCGCGTGTCCTGGAGGAAGATATATACCACGATAAACACGAGGATGAACGCCTCGACGAGGGTCTTTACCAAGTCTTCTATGGATGCGTAGAGGAACTCCGTAACGTCCTGCATCACGTCAAAGTGCACTCCGGGCGGCAGAGACGCCTCCTGCTCCTTCAGGAGCTTCTTGACGTTGCCCGCAATCTCGGTTGCGTTGGAGCCGGCGGTCTGCGTTACCATCATCGTGACCGACGCTTTGCCGTTGAGTTTGGATGCCACAGAGTAGGCAAGCGCACCCATTTCCACACTGGCCACGTCCTTCACGCGGATGGTCTGGCCGTTCCGGTCGCTCTTTATAATCATGTCACCGAACTCCTCCGGGGTCTTCAGACGGCCTTTGTATCGTAATGTGTATTCATACTGGTTGTCGCTCTGCTCGCCGACCGAACCCGGAGCGGCCTCGATGTTCTGCTGCGAGAGCACGTTCGTAAGGTCGCTGGGGATAAGGCTGTAGCTCTTCATCTTCACCGGGTCTATCCACAGGCGCATGGTGTAGTCTTTCTGCGAGAAGCACTGGCACTCGCCCACACCGTTGACACGCTTCACGGCCGGAACCACGTTGATGTTGGCATAGTTGGCAAGGAACTGGTCGTCGTAGCGGTCGTCATCGGCGGTCAGACCGAACAGGATAACTGTTGACGACTGGCGCTTTATCACCGTCACACCGGCTTTGGTCACTTCAGCTGGCAGCAGTGCCGATGCCTGCGACACGCGGTTCTGCACGTTCACCTGACACATGTCGGCGTCCATGCCCTGCTTGAAATATACTGTAATGGAGGCCGAGCCGGCGTTGGTGGCCGACGAGGTCATGTAGGTCATGCCCTCCACACCGTTTATCTGCTCCTCCAGCGGGGCGAGAACCGAGTTCATCACGGTCTCGGCGTTGGCTCCGGTGTATGAGGCGCGCACCATGATGGTAGGCGGAGCGATGTTGGGGTACTGCTCGATAGGCAGCGAAATCAGACCTATCACACCCAAAATGACTATCAGGACGGATATTACCGTTGACAGTACCGGGCGTTTGATGAAATTATCTAATCTCATGTGTGTTGCTTTATTGTGTTATTTCTTGCCGGTTAAATCCTCTTTCAGCTTGCCAAGGTCGCTCTGGTCGGCGCCCATAGCTTCGGTTTTCTTCAGCTTCTCCTGATACTGCGCCTCGCTGATGGGCTTGATTTCAGTTCCGTCGGTCAGGGCGGAGATGCCGGAGATGACTATACGGTCGCCCACCTTAAGCCCGCAGGTTATTATGTAGTTCTTTCCGTCGTTGTTGGGGTTCACGCTGACAGAGGTGTACTTCACCTTGTTGTCGCTGCCCACGACATATACGAAGTACTTGTCCTGCACCTGCGACACGGCATCCTGCGGGATGATGATGGCCGATGCGTCCTTGTGGGGAATGACTATGCTGCCCGAACCGCCGCTCTTGAGCAGACGGTTGGGGTTGGGGAAGTCTGCGCGCACCGAGACCGAACCGGTTGTGGCGTCAATCACTCCGCTCACGGTAGCCACGTGGCCTTCCTCGCCGTATATGGTTCCGTCTGCCAGCTGCAGCTTCACTGCCGGATAGTCTTTTATGGCTGCGTGTACGCCGCCCTCACCCTTGCTCATTTCGAGAAGGTCTTTCTCTGTCATGGAGAAATACACCTGTATGGTGCTGATGTTTGACACTGTGGTCAGAGCCTGTGCGCTCGATGCGCTAACGAGCGCTCCGACACGGTAGGGAAGCGAACCCACAACACCGTCGGCAGGGCTGCTCACATAGCAGAAGTCGAGGTTCTGCTTGGCCGAAATGTAGTTGGCTTCGGCCTGGGCATAGGCTGCTTGAGCAGCTTCGAGCGAGTTCTTCGACGACTGAAGCTCGTAGGTTCCTATCACGTTGTTCTTAAACAACTTCTCGTTGTTGGCATAGGTCAGCTTGGCCGTGTTGAGCTGTGCCTTGGCCGAATTGACGCTTGCCTTGGCCTGACGCGCCGCTGCCTCATAGGTAACGTTGTCTATCACGAAGAGCAACTGCCCCTTTTTCACCGTCTGACCCTCGTGTACGCACAGCTTGGTGATAAATCCAGATATTTTAGGACGGATTTCCACATCCTGCACACCCTTGATTGTGGCAGGATAAGTCGTTTGCAAATCTGCATTCTGTGCGCTGATGGTTCTTACAGCATACTCGTTGTCGCCGAAGTTCGGCTTGCCTTGTTTCCCGCCTCCGCAAGAAACCAACAGTGCGGCTGCGGCCGCAACCAACAACATCTTGTTCTTTTTCATATCTGTCTGTTATAAATAATGTGTACTAATGGTGGTGTTAATCCTGCATACCGTGAAAACTTTTGTGCGTTCCCCGGTTTTCAGGCTGCAAATATACAACAAATAAGTGTAATGTCTCGCCGCGCTTCGCTTTGTTTAACATACTTTACGTGCGGGAAACAAAACGGCGGCACGGTGAAACCGTCCGGGCGGCAAGTCTGTTAAAACAGTTTTATGGAACGGCAAACAGTATTATCCATGGGTTTTCCGCCTCTTTCCTTCCGCAAGCCGCCGGGTTACAGAGCGCAAACGGGCAGGTTACGGTTGCCAAAGGGGCGGTTCAGGGGTCATAAACGGGCGGTTTATGGCGGGCAGGCGGCTTGTCTGCATGAGGGCGACGCCCTTGTTCCTCACGGCTTGTGCCCTATTCCCATGGCCTTAGCCTTGGCTTCAAGCAGCTTCATGAGCGGCTCGCGCTCGTTGGGCACCTTGTTGTCGAGTACTGCATCCTTGAGTGTCTGCTTGAGTATGCCCACTTCGCGGCACGGCTTCAGGCCGAACATCTCCATTATCTCGTTGCCGTCGATGCACGGTTGCAGCAGTCGCTTGTAGTCTTTCACCTTCAGGTCGGCCAGTTTCCGGCGCACTGTGCGGAAATTCTCAAGGAACAGCCGCTTGCGGGCTTCGTTCTTGCTCGTTATGTCGGCCTCGCAGAGCAGCATGAGGTCGTCCGTGTCGTCGCCGGCATCGTTCATAAGCCTCCTTACCGCACTGTCCGTCACTATCGCGTCGGCTATTGAGATGGGGCGCATGTGCAGATCCACGAGCTTCTGCACGTACTTCATCTTCGCGTCGAGCGGCAATGACAGCCGCCGGAACACCTGCGGCACCATCTTTGCGCCCACATAGTTGTGGTTATGGAACGTCCATCCTGCCGCGTTGTCCCACCTTTTGGTGCGTGCCTTGCCTATATCGTGCATCAAGGCCGCCCACCGGAGCCACAGGTTGTCGCTCTTTGAGCACACGTTGTCGAGCACTTCGAGGGTGTGGTAGAAGTTGTTCTTGTGGCTACGGCCGTTCCTTGTCTCCACAATGTCGAGCGCTGCCAGTTCGGGAAAGATGAGATTGAGCAGTCCGCACCGCTGCAAATCGACAAAACCCCGGCTCGGCGTGCGCGTCATCATTATCTTGTTGAGTTCGTCCTTGATGCGTTCGCCGCTGACAATGCCTATTCTGCCGGCGTTACGCACCAATGCGTCGAAGGTCTCGTCCTCGATTATGAAGTTCAACTGGGTGGCAAAGCGTATGCAACGCATCATCCGGAGCGGGTCATCCGAAAAGGTTATGTCCGGGTCGAGCGGCGTTCTTATTATTCCGTCCTCCAGATCGTAGGTGCCGTCGAACGGGTCAACAAGCTCGCCGAACCGCTCTTTGTTCAGGCACACGGCCATTGCGTTGATGGTAAAGTCGCGCCTGTTCTGGTCATCCTCCAGAGTGCCGTCCTCAACCACGGGCTTGCGCGAGTCGTGGCTGTAGCTTTCTTTCCGCGCACCGACGAACTCCACCTCCAAGCCGCGCAGTTTCACCTGGGCAGTGCCGAAGTTGCGGAACACGGTCAGCCGCGCCTTGCGCCCAAGAGCCTTCTTCAGCTCGTCGGCCACGCGTATTCCGCTGCCCACAACCACCACATCGATGTCGTTGGAGGGGCGTTCGAGGAACAAGTCGCGCACATATCCGCCCACGACATAGCACTCCGCGCCGAGCCTGTCGGCCGCAGCCGATATTTGGTGGAACACTTCCTTGTCCAAAGCCTGTGCCAGTTCGCTGTCAGAGAGTATCTTCATTGCTGTATTCCGTGCATTACAGTTGTGAAAAGCGGTGCAAAGGTAGCGCAAAAAGGGGAGATATACAAACAAACCGCGCGTTTGGCAACGGGCGGAGCGGCTGCACCGCCGGGCCTGATGCCATACTTTTATATAATAAGAGCCGTGGCTGGAGGTCTTGTCAGTCCAGTTTGACGCCTTGCCGCTGCAGCTCTTCGGCCACGCAAACAAGCTCCCGGTACCACTCTCTGCCGAAGCGGCGGGTGAGAGGGGCTTCGAGAAAGCGGTAAAGGGGCAGCTTCAGCCCGCGTCCCTTGGCCACTGCCGGTGCGCAAACGCTCCAACGGTGGTAGTTAAGGGCGGCGCGCCCGTCGCTCAGACGCTTCTCCCTTATGGGATAAAGGGCGCAGCTGACGGGCTTGGCGAACGGGGTAAGCCCTGCGCGGTGGGCCTTTTCGAGGGCGCAGAAGCAGCATCCGCCTTCGTGGCAGGTGAACACACAGTCCTTACCTCCCACGATACTGGTCACGAGGTCGCCCTCCCGGTCGCAGTAGGCCACGCCCTGCTTGTCGATAACCGCCTGTGCTCCGGCTGTCAGACCGTCCCATACGGTGTCGAGGGCGGCCTCTATTTCCGCCGTTTCGTCAAGGGTTACGGGCGCTCCGGCATCGCCTTCCACGCAGCACTCGCCGTGACACGCATCGAGATCGCAGCAGAAACACTCGGTAAATATGTCGGACGACACCAGCACGTCGCCAATTTCAAGTATCATTGTGCTATGTTCTTAATTATATAAGGCAGGGTGGCGCTTCATTAAGGCTGGCTCCGCTTTGTCAAGGCAGGGGCTTTTGGGGCCTTTACGATGCGCTTCACCATGCGACAGGAGTTTCTCCGTGTTCCTCAAGATATGCGTTGGCGCGCGAAAAGTGGCGGTTGCCGAACCATCCGCCACGGTTTGCCGACAGCGGTGAGGGGTGTACCGACTGCAAGACCAAGTGTCTCGACACGTCAATCAGCGGGGCTTTGCTGCGCGCATAGCCGCCCCAGAGGATGAAAACGAGGTGGTCGCGCCCGGCGTTGAGCGCCTTTATGGCTGCGTCGGTGAACGTTTCCCACCCCTTACGCTGGTGGCTTGCGGCCTGATGTGCACGCACTGTGAGCGTTGCATTGAGCAGTAGCACCCCCTGACCGGCCCATCTCGTGAGGTCGCCTGTACGGGGCATGGGTGTCCCGAGGTCGAGTTCTATCTCCTTGAAGATGTTGATGAGTGACGGAGGGAAGCCGGTTCCGTCGGGAACGGAGAAGCTCAGCCCTTGTGCCTGGCCGGGTTCGTGGTAGGGATCCTGCCCTATAATGACCACTTTCACCCTGTCGAAGGGGCAAAGGTTGAACGCATTGAATATCAAACTGCCCGGCGGGTAGCACGTGTGTTGCGCGTATTCGGTGCGCACAAAGGCTGCAAGGTCTGCGAAATACTGCTTTTCAAACTCGCCGCCGATGTGCTTTTTCCACGATTCCTCTATGTTTACGTTCATTGTCCTCCGTGTTTCCTTTATCCAGTCTGTCGTTTCCCCCTGTCTTTCTTGCCGTGTTTCCCTGCATATTGTGCCGCATTTCCCTGTCCCGCCCGCCGTAAGACGGCCGGCGGCATGGCCTTTTGTCACGCGTTGTTGCCGCTGCACGGTGCGGAAACCGCCCTGTTCCGGCTACAGACCGCTGGCGTTGTGCAGCCGCATGAGGTTGTCGTTCCACAGGCTGCGCAGGTATTCCGTGTCGCCAGCCTCGGCGTAGTCGGTTATAACGAGGTGCAACAGCCCGGTTATCTCGCTCTTTTCTATGCGCATCTCCCAGTAGGCGTTGTCGTCATCGATATAGTCCCACTTCATTTTGATGTGACTGTTCTTCTCTCTCTCCACGATTTTTGCCGTGCGGGTGTCGTGTTGCCGCCACGTGTCTCCCCAAGTGAACGTCATAACTCCGCCGTTTTCGCGCACCTCGTCGGCCATCCATTTCTGCAAACCGGCGTCGGTGCTTATCATACCCCATATTATTGACGGGCTTCTCGTGGCGAGTTCGTATTCAACTGTCAGCTTTTCTCTGTCCATATTCTTCGGGTTGTATGGTTGAAAGTAAAAAGACGAAACGTCAATACATGGCACAAATATACGAAAAAAGCCCGTGCCGCCCTAAATGTTTCGGGGGAAAATGAACGGAAAGTGGCGGAGGCGGCGGCAGGGAGTAAAGGTTTTTCGCCGGCTGTCAGGCACAGCGGGAAGATGCAGGAGCAGTGTTCCCAAAGGCAAAGCGCACGGTTCCGACCTCCGGGACGCAGCGTTCCGCAAGCGCCTGACGGCCAGTTGCTTCCGGAAACCGCAGGGTTACACTCCGCAAACGGCCGGGTTATGCATCGCAAACGGTGCATCTACGGGCAGTAAACCGCCCGTTTGAGAACCGCAAACCGCCGGGTTGCCGTCCCCCACCGTTGCAGTTGCCGGAAACATCATGGCCGTTCGGGATGCAAAGCCCACGCCTTTATGTCAGAAAATATTTATGGTTTTGCCGGAAGAAGCACAGTCCGGCAGCGGGAAACATACGGGATTGCATCGGGAAAGCACCGGCCTTTTTGGCGGAAAAGACGGGTTGGCGGAATATTTCCGCCGTGAAAATTTTGATAAACGGAAACTTTGGCTTACCTTTGCACCCGCAAAACACACGTTGGCGGGATAGCTCAGCTGGTTAGAGCGTCGGATTCATAATCCGGAGGTCGTGGGTTCGGGTCCCACCCCCGCTACATTTGCAGGCAAGAGCAGCATCTGTTGAGGATGCTGCTCTTGCCGTTTTCTATAAGGATGTGCCGCTGCCGTATGCCCGAGCGCCTGCCCTGGCGGCGGAAAAGCGTTCACCTGAGGCATGAAAACAATAAAGCCACAGGCTGCAAACCCGTGGCTCTTCAACCGTTTCGCCATGCTTTGGCGGCGGCAAGCGGTGCGTACGAGATTCGAACTCGTGACCTCCTGCGTGACAGGCAGGCATTCTAACCTACTGAACTAACGCACCTGTTCCTCTTAAATGCGGCTGCAAAGATATGCATTTTCCCCGAACAGGCAAAAAGAATAGGAAAGAAATTTGTATCTTTGCCCCTGTATATACCTAAAAAACGTTATGCTTATGACCCGTAAGACAGCCGTGCTGATAGTAGCAGGAGCCATGATGGCAGTGGCGTGTTCACAGAACAAGAGCGAGAAACAGGCCAAAGCCTTGCTCGAAAAGGCGGAGGTGGAGTACAAGACAGGGCAGTACGACAAGGCCCTGCGCACCATCGACTCGCTGCGAAGGACCTTTCCCGAAGCCATAAAGGCACGCAAGGAGGGGCTGAAACTGTACCAGGACGTGGCCTTGACACAGGCTCAGAGCGATCTCGCACGCACGGACAGCATGCTCCAGGCGGCCAGAAAGGAGTATGAAAGGGTCAAGGCCGAAGTGGAAACCGCCAAGAGAGAACTGCGCGCCACGCCGGAAGAGCTGCGGAACGCGACGCTTCTGAAGGTGCGGCTCGACTCCCTGCAGGTGCGGTTTGACGTGCAGTGCGCCAAGATAAAGTACATCCACAAGAAGCAAAAGGAGTGACAAGGCGGAAGAACAGGCGCTCCATTTCCTGCGTTTCGTTCGTTTGTTACGCCATTTTTGAGTAATTTTGCACCGCATATCATAGCTTATGGAACAGGAAGAGAACGTTACGGAACGACAGTTCGACCAGGCAGTGCAGGAATGTAGGGCACTGTTTGTGAAGAAGCTGCACGACTACGGTGCGTCATGGCGCATCCTGCGCCCCTCGTCGCTTACGGACCAGCTCTTCATCAAGGCCAAGCGCATACGCAGTCTTGAGATTAAGAAGGAGGCAATGGTCGATGAAGGCATACTGCCCGAGTTCGTTGCGATAGTGAACTACGGCATTGTCGGCCTGATACAGCTCGAGATGGGGTTCGCCGACCGCGCGGACATGGACGTTGAGACGGCCATCGCCCTATACGACAAGCACGCTCTCGACGCGCTGAACCTTATGAAACGCAAGAACCACGACTACGATGAGGCGTGGAGAACAATGCGCGTGAGCAGCTATACCGACTTCATACTGACAAAAATCGAACGGGTCAAGGAGATTGAAGACCTCAACGGCGAGACGCTGGTGAGCGAGGGAATCGCCTCAAACTATATGGACATAATCAATTACGCCGTTTTCGGCATAATAAAACTGAGCGAGTGACAGGCGGCAGAGCACTGAGAACGGTGGCGGTAAACGTGTGCCGCCTTGTCGTATCGGCGGCGTTTGTCTTCTCCGGGTTCGTCAAAGCCGTTGACCCGACGGGCACCCAGTACAAGATAGACGACTACTTGGAGGCCGTGAAACTGGCGCAATACGTCCCGGAGTTTGCCTCTCTCGCCCTGTCAGTGCTGCTTTCGGCAGCGGAATTCAGCCTTGGCGTGTTCCTGCTCTTTGCCGTCTGGCGGCGGGTAGTGTCCAGATTGCTGCTGGCAGTCATGTGCATAATGACGCCACTCGCCCTCTGGCTGGCCGTAGCCGACCCCGTCAGCGACTGCGGATGCTTCGGCGACGCGGTGAAACTGACCAACTGGGAGACGCTGGGCAAGAACATTGTGCTGCTGGCCTGTGCCGTGGCGGTGGCCAGATGGCCGATGGACATGGGCAGGTTCATAAGCCGCTCCAACCAATGGATAGTTCTCAACTACACAGTGGTGTTCATTCTGGCCGTATCCGGCTACAGCCTGTACACATTGCCGCCACTTGACTTCCGCCCGTACCGCACCGGGGCGGACATACGCAAGGGAATGGAAGTGCCGGAGGGCGCTCCGCAACCGCAGTTCGAGACAACTGTCATCATGGAAAAGGGCGGCGAGCGGCGCGAGTTCGCCATTGACGACTACCCGGACTCCACCTGGACATACACAGACACCCGGACAGTGCAGACGGCCAAGGGCTATGAGCCGCCCATACACGACTTCTCCATAACGAGAACGGACAACGGAGAAGACATAACCGACAGCGTGCTGGCCAACAAGAGCTACACCTTCCTGCTCATATCGCCCCACTTGGAACAGGCAGACGACAGCCGGCTGGACCTTGTCAACCAGATATACGACTACGCAGATGCCAACGGCTACCCGTTTCTCTGCCTGACAGCAAGCGGGAACAGGGGCATTGAGCGGTGGAAAGACCAGACCGGCGCCGAATACCCGTTCTGTACGACCGACGAAACGGCACTGAAAACCATGATAAGGAGCAATCCCGGACTCATACTCATACGGGACGGCAAGGTCATACGCAAGTGGGGCCACAACCAACTGCCCGACGAAACGGCGCTGAACGGCCGGCTGGAGACCATAGAGGCCGGCAAGACACCCGAAGGAAGCACCACTGCGCACAAGATACTCAACATACTGCTGTGGTATGTGCTGCCCCTCATGGCGCTTACACTGGCAGACAGGATGTGGGCATGGTCGAGATGGGTGAGGAAAAAGGAAAAGACAAACAAGATATACCAACTCTTTAAAACAAAAAAGACAATGAGAAAGAAAATTGTTGCGGGCAACTGGAAGATGAACATGACCCTGCAAGACGGTGTGGCCTTGGCCAAAGAACTCAACGAAACGCTTGCTTCAGACAAGCCAAACTGCGGAGTCATCATCTGTACTCCGTTCATCCACCTGGCAAGCATTGCCCAGTTCCTCGACCAAAACGTTGTCGGTCTGGGCGCAGAGAACTGTGCTGACAAGGAAAAGGGCGCATATACCGGCGAGGTTTCGGCCGAGATGGTCAAGAGTACCGGCGCACAATACGTGATACTCGGCCACTCCGAGCGCCGCGGATACTACGGTGAGACCCCCGAAATACTCAAGGAAAAGGTGCTGTTGGCACTGAAGAACGGTCTCAAAGTAATCTTCTGCATCGGCGAAAGCCTTGAGGAGCGTGAGGCAGGCAAGCAGAATGAAGTGGTAAAGGCAGAGCTTGAGGGCAGCGTATTCAACCTTTCAGAGGACGAATTCAAGAACATTGTCATCGCTTACGAGCCGATCTGGGCCATCGGAACAGGCAAGACAGCCACCGCAGAGCAGGCAGAAGAAATCCACGCATTCATCCGTAGCGCCATCGAAAGCAGGTATGGAAAGGCCGTGGCCGACGACACTACGATCCTTTACGGCGGCAGCTGCAAGGCCAGCAACGCCCCCGAGCTGTTCGCAAAGCCCGACATAGACGGCGGACTCATCGGCGGCGCATCGCTGAAGGTTGCTGATTTCAAGGGCATCATCGACGCTTGGAAGAAGTAACAGGCCGCTTCACTGCGGTAGAACGAAAGGCGGGACGGGGAAACCCGGCCGCCTTTCACTCCAAAACAAATGCGATGAAACATCTCGTCACACTACTTCTGTCGGCCGTCCTGCCGGTTGCCGCCGCCAATGCACAGTCTTTCCTTGACAGATTGCAGACGCAAACGAAAGGGAAAGGCTCTGTCACCGTGACACAAAGTGCGGACATAGACAGACTGGTGAACGGAACGACAT
>CAVAPI010000032.1:0-23107 GCA_963590445.1 Lachnospiraceae bacterium
CCCTGCAACCGTTAACACTTCCTAATGATAGGAACGAGGGTGTCTCGTAGTAGGAACGAGAGGTGCTCGTTGTATGATCGAGATATGCTCGTTGTAGGAACGAGGAAGGCTTGGAGTGGGAACGAGGCATGCTCGTAGTAGGAACGAGAGGTGCTCGTTGTAGGATCGAGACATGCTCGTTGTAGGAACGAGGAAGGCCCGGAGTAGGAACGGGAAAGTTTGAAGATAGAATTAAGAATGACTTAAAATGAAGAATTAAGAATGGGCTTGCGCCAAGTGAAGAATGAAGAGTGAAGAAAGAAGAATAGCTCGCGCACAAGCAAACTTTCATTCCTCACTCTTCATTCTTCATTCTTCATTCTTCGTTCTTCATTCTTTATTATGCATTAAGCAACGGCGGTGTGTGTGAAAGAGAAAGCCGACTGTCCGGTTCTAAAATGTGCCATGCCGCCTTTGCGGTTATGGTCTTTTCCGCTAACTTTGCAGCCACTTATGGAGAATATACTGGAACAACTGAACGACAGCCAGCGCAGTGCCGTGGAGTATTGCGACGGTGCGCAACTGGTGATAGCCGGTGCTGGAGCAGGAAAGACGAGGGTGTTGACCTTCAAGATTGCCTATCTGCTGCAACAGGGCTACCAGCCCTGGAACATACTTGCGCTGACTTTCACCAACAAGGCGGCGCGGGAGATGAAGGAACGCATAGGCGGAATGGTGGGAAACGACACGGCACGACGGCTCAGCATGGGCACTTTCCACTCCGTTTTCGCCCGTATTCTCCGCTCAGAGGCACGCTCCATAGGCTACGAGTCCAACTTTACCATCTACGACCAGAGCGATTCGCGCCAGTTGATCAAGAACATAATAAAGGAAATGCAGCTTGACGACAAGGCTTATAAGCCGTCGGGCGTGGCTGACCGCATCAGTTTGGCCAAGAACAGGCTGCTTCTGCCGCAAGCCTATGCAGCCAATGCCACAGCCATGTCGGCCGATGCCATGCACAAGACACCGGCCTTGAAGGACATATACCGCCGCTATGCGGAACGCTGCAGGCTGGCCAACGCCATGGACTTCGACGATCTGCTGCTGAATACCTACCTTCTGTTCCAGCGCAACGACGACATAAGGCGCAAATACGTTGAACTTTTCCACTACGTACTGGTCGATGAGTATCAGGACACCAACTTTGCGCAGCAGCAAATACTGCTCCAGCTGACCAAGGACAGGCAGCGCGTGTGCGCAGTGGGCGACGATGCGCAGAGCATCTACAGCTTTCGTGGAGCAAATATAGACAACATACTGAAATTCAACGAGTGCTATAAGGATGCCAAACTGTTCAAACTGGAGCGCAATTACCGCTCCACGCAACTGATAGTGGAGGCCGCCAACAGTCTTATCCGGCACAATCCGCACCAGATACCCAAGCAGATTTACAGCGAAAACGAGCACGGCGACAAGCTGACCCTAAAGCCTGCCTACAGCGACAGGGAGGAATCGCTCATCGTATGCAACGACATAAAGGCCATAATGCGCAGCGACAGGTGCGGCTACGGTGACTTTGCGATACTCTACCGCACCAATTCGCAGAGCCGTTGCTTTGAGGAAAGTCTGCGGAAGGCCGACATCCCGTACAAAATCTACGGCGGTCTGAGCTTTTACCAGCGCAAGGAGATAAAGGATGTCATTGCCTACTTCCGTCTTGTGGCCAATCCGGACGACGAAGAGGCGCTGCGCAGGGTGCTCAACTACCCCAAGCGCGGACTTGGCGACACCACTTTGGGCAAGATAGCCGGCGCTGCATTGCGCGAAGGGGTAAGCCTTTGGAGCATTGTCTCCGCCCCCCGGCAGTTCGGACTGGCCGTCAGCGGGGCGACAATGGGCAGGCTGCAGCAGTTCAGCCTTATGGTTGACGGCTGGAGAGGGCGCATTGCGAGTGAAGACGCGCTCATTCTCGGGCGCAATATCATATTGGAAAGCGGCGTAGGGCGTGACATCAGCTCAGGAAGCAACGACCCTGAAGACCTCGCAAGGCAGGAGAACCTTGACGAATTCCTTGCAGGCATGCAGGATTTCGTGGAGAGTAGGCGCGAGGAAGGCAACGGTTGCGTGTCGCTGACCGACTTCCTGCAGGAGGTGTCCCTTATGACTGACCTTGACAGCGACGGCTCTGACGACGGCCAGAAGGTCGTTCTGATGACGATACACAGTGCAAAAGGACTTGAATTCCCCACTGTTTTTGTCGTGGGGATGGAGGACAATATCTTTCCCTCGCCCATGTGCGGTGACAATCCGAGGGCTTTGGAGGAGGAACGCCGCCTGTTGTATGTGGCAGTCACCCGTGCCGAGAAGCGTTGCATACTCACTTGCGCCCAAAACCGCTTCCGTTACGGACGGCTGGAGTGCGGCTCTCCGTCGCGTTTCCTTAGGGATTTCGACCCGAAACTGCTTCATGTGGTGCAGGCGAAGGGCGCTTCCGTGGGCTATAAGGCGGCGGACTACGACAGCAAACCGCGTTGGCAGCAGCAAAATCCGCACCCTGTGGCCACTCAATTCCGGGCAGACCCGATGCCCAGGATAGTGCCCAAGCGGACGGAAGAGCCACGGACAAGTCCGTTCAGCGAGGCGTTTGAACGCAAGATATTGAGTGCCGGCGGCCGTCTGCGCCCCGTTTCGTCCGTGCAGATGCGGCAGTCTCCGGCTGCAGCGGGTGCGTCCGGCGGTGCGAAGGGTGCGTCCGGCGGTGCGAAGGGCGGTTCCGGCTACGGCGTCAGTGTGGGCAACCGTGTGGAACACCCGCGTTTCGGTCTCGGAGAGGTTATAGGTGTTGACGGCGAAGGGGAGAGCAGCAAGGCCATAATACGCTTTGACAATATCGGAGTGAAGCAGCTGCTGCTCAAATTCGCCCCCTTGAAGGTCTTGTAAAGCCGTTGTTTCACCGCTTTACCGTAACGATTGCAAATACAAGGAATACAGTAAGTTATAGCAAACACACGGTTTGCCGGATGCAAGCCGCCCGTTTAGCCGTCGTAAACGGCCTGTTTACGGTAGGCAAGCGGGCGGTTTGTTGTGCGTAAACAGCCGCCTTATGAAAATCAAGCCGAAGGGTAGGGGCGTGAACCCTGCGTTTTCTCCCTGTCAGAGTGGCCGCTTTATTTTCTCATACCGTCAGTTTGAACGTCATGCAAGCCCAGTTGTTGTCTTCCTTCTCGGCTGTCTTCACCAGTCCGAGGCTCTTGGCGCGCTCTTCAAGCATGGGTTTGTCTTCGGTGTAAAAGCCGCTTGTGAGCAGCGCACCGCCGCTTTTCATCACGCCGGCCCACCGCTTCATGTCGGCCAGCAGTATGTTGCGGTTTATGTTTGCGGCCACTATGTCGAAGCGTTGTGCCGTGTCGTCTATTGCGGAAGCATCGCCGAGCAGTGCCGTGTAGCCGTTTTCCACACGGTTGATTATGGCGTTGTGGCGCGCATTATCCACACTCCACTCGTCTATGTCGTAGCCTGTCACCTGCCGTGCGCCCAGTTTCAGGGCCAATATGCCCAGTATGCCGGTGCCGCATCCTGCATCGAGGATGACTTTCCCGTGTGGTTGCTCCTCCATGAGGGCGGCTGCCATCATGCGGGTGGTCTCGTGGCTGCCCGTGCCGAACGCCTGGCGCGCGTCAATCTCCACACTCGTTTCGGCCAACTGGCTTGGCAGATGCCGCCCGTCGTGTATTACGCACCCGCCGCCCACCGTGATAGGCTCGAAACCCCGGCTCTCCCACTCCTCGTTCCAGTCCTTGTCCTCTGCGTCAGTCACCGTGTAAGTGATGCCAACCCCACTTATGGGGAAGTCAGAAACGGCCTGTTCCAGTGCGTTACGGTCGAGGAGAGAAGTCTGGACATAGCCGTTGATGCCCTCCACTGTTTCCTCAAACGACTCGAAACCGGCCTCGCCGGCAGCGTCAGCCAGCAGGTCGCGGACGTCAGCCAGCAGTTCTTCGGGCGCATCTATGCTGAAAATCACTTTGTAGTACTTCATTTCTGTTGCTTTTGTGTATGGTTCGTGCAAAGTTAACGCCTTTTCCCCACTTGGTATAGCATTTGTAGAAAAAGTATAAAATAGGGGTTTGCCTACCGCTTTTTAGGGCATTTCCCTATGCGGGAAGCCGCATTAGGATTATCTTTGCATAAGATATTAAGAAGAAAGGAGCGTTTTGTATGAAAAGAATTGTTTTTCTGACTCTCGCAATCGGGGCGTTTCTTCCCAATGCGCCGGCGCAAGACGACTTGTACTTTGTGCCCACAAAGGCGAATGTGGCCAAGAGCGCAGCCGGATACGGTATGCCCGACAACACCTACTATACCGGTAGCCGCAGGACAACCGACGACTACAACCGCCGGGGAAGTGCGGTTCAGCCCATCGACTCGGCAGGCAACGACGTGATAGCGTTCGATGAAGTGGCGGGAGCCTATCCCGATTCCACCGCAGAGGCACAGGCTGACTACCAATACACGAGGCGTATGAACCGCTTTGACGGCTATGACTGGTACGAACCCTACTGGACTGGCTACATGGACGGACGCTTCGGCACATGGGGATGGTACGGTTCCTGGTATTGGGACTATCCTTACTGCGGCTACGGGTCGTGGTATTGGGGCTATCCCTACCACTATTACGGCTCATGGTACTGGGACAGACCGTGGTACGGCGGCGGTTGGTACGGCCATTACGGCCCCTACTACGGCGGATATGCCCATTCGCGCCCCAACGGAGTGCGCCGTTTCAGCAGCAGAGACTTCGGCGGCGCACGCAGTGGCAGCACTTCCACGGCGGCAGGGCGCAACTTCGGCAGCACATCGCGCACATATAGCAATACAGCGCGTACATACAACAATACATCCCGTGGAAATGGCGGACAGAGAAGCGCCACTTTCAACGGCAATTTCGGCGGCCAGCGCAGCTCAAGCGTCAACACCAACACGCAAATCAACCGCCAGCCGTCATCATTCAGCGGCTCTTCGTCGTTCAACTCGTCGCATGGAGGCAGCTCGTTCAGCGGTTCACGGGGCGGAAGTGCCGGCGGTGGCTCGCGCGGAGGTTCGTTCGGAGGAAGGCGTTGATGCACATGGCACCGGCAAAGCCGTAGTCTATGAAACAAAAACAATAACTTAAAAGCATAAAAACATGAATACCAAGATAATAACCGCGGCGTTGGGACTGCTCGCCTCGGCACAGATGTCAGCACAGGAGACCTATTTGAACGCTGCAATAGCCACAGAGGGACTGAACGGAACGGCACGTTACGTGGGCATGGGCGGCGCTATGGACGCACTGGGAGCCGACCTGTCAACCATAAGCGGCAACCCTGCGGGTATCGGACTGTTCCGTAGCTCCCAGGCAAAGGTGTCTTTCGGCATCGTGTCGCAGGAAGACGCCGCCAGTTTCGGCGGGGTTGACAAGACCAGAATGAGCTTTGACCAGGCGGGATTCGTCTGTTCAATGCGCACAGGACGGCAGTCTTTCGTCAATATAGCGTTGAATTATCACAAGAATACCAACTTCGGGCAGATACTGTCTGCGGCATCTGCGCTCAGCGGAGCGTCGCAAAACAAGCAGTCATACATCAAGGGAGCCAACGGACTGTTCGAGTTGGACACAAACACCGACGGGGTTATACTCGGTTATGAGGGCAGCGGCAACAGCGTAAGCAACCTGTTCAATGCCGCCGATTACGTGTATTACAACGCTTTGTTGTCGGAAGAAAACGGCGCAGGGGGCTTTGACTACTTCTATAACGACGCTACAGGCTATGTGTTCGACCGTGCCCATTCCGGCTACATAGGCAATTACGACATAAATCTCAGCGGGAACTGCAACGACAGGGTCTATCTTGGACTGACCATAGGCATCAGTGACGTTCACTATAACGCCTACAGCCAATACACGGAGCAGCTCGTTGACGGTGACAACAAGTCTGTTGGCTCGTTGACAATGACCGACGACCGCCGCATAACCGGTACGGGCTTCAGCATAAAGGCCGGGGCTATCGTGCGCCCGGTGGCCGATTCGCCCTTCCGGATCGGCGTTTCCATAGCGTCACCCACGTTCTACGACCTCACAAGTTCCTACTATACGAGGCTTGACAACAGCACTTCCGTGGGAAGATTCGACTATGGAGAGCACAGCGGTGCCTATGATTTCCGCCTTAACACGCCCTGGAAGTTCGGTCTGAGCGCCGGTACGACCATCGAAAACTGCCTTGCGCTGGGCGCAGTGTATGAATATGCCGACTACGGAAGCCTCGATACAAGGATAAAAAGCGGCGACTATCAGGACTGGGACGGCTATTACCACTCTTCAAGCAGCAGCGACAGGCTTATGAACTCGGCCACAAAGCTGGCCTTAAAGGGCGTTAGCACACTGAAATTGGGTATGGAATATCGTCCCGACCCGTCCATTGCCGCACGTCTGGGCTACAACTACGTGTCGCCGATGTACAAGAGCAATGCCGAAAGGGGCGTCCTTGTCAACTCTATAAGCAACGCCTACACGTCAACAACCGACTATACGGACTGGAAAGCCACCAACAGAATAACCTGCGGCCTTGGCTATACGGTTGACAAGTTTACCATTGACCTGGCCTATCAGTACTCGAAGCAGGACGGAGAGTTCCATCCTTTCTCCAATTACTCGTCGGGTGGTGTCGCCAACTATGCCAAAGGCGTTAAAGTAAGCAACACCCAGCACCAGGTATTGGTGACGCTTGGCTATGCTTTCTGAGCCGTTTCCATGCGCTTTCCGAGCCGCTTGACGGCGCTTTAAGGGCTGTTTGACAGTGCTTTCCGAGCCGCTTTGGGCAAGGAGCAGTCCTTTTTGAACTAAAAAACAGAGTGATATTATATGCTTGACATCTGCATTATGGTGGGCGCACGCCCCAACTTCGTGAAGGTAGCCCCGATTGTCCGGGCTGTTAACAAGGCCCGTGAGGAGGGCGAAGCCGTTGGCTACACGCTCGTATATGCCGGCTGTGAGGACGACAAGACGCTCGAACCGTCGCTGTTTTCCGACCTTCAGATACCCCGGCCCAGTGTGTTTCTTGGCGTTGACTGCGCCAGTCTCAACGAGTTGACGGGGCGTGTAATGGCCGAATTTGAGCTTTATCTGGAACGCAACCGCACGGATGTCGTCATTGTAGTGGACGATTTGGCCTCGACAATGGCCGCCGCCATAGTGACAAAGAAGCGGGGCGTGAAGCTGGCACACCTTGTTGCCGGCACACGGTCGTTCGATATGGCCATGCCAAAGGAGGTGAACCGCCTCGTAATCGACGGACTTAGCGACTATCTCTTTACCGCCGGCATCGGCGCAAACAGCATTGTCACACGCGAAGGGCTGGAGATGGCACACATATACATGGTGGGAAACATCCTTATGGACACCTTGCGCCACAACTACAGCCGCCTGTCGTGCCCCGCAGTCTGGCGGGATTTGAGGCTCGAAAAGGGCGGATACATCCTCTTTACGCTCAACCGCAAGGCTCTGATAGACCGTAAGGACAATCTGAAGCGCATGGTTGAGGGCATGTGCAGGGCTGCCGGCGACATGCCGGTTGTCGCTCCGTTGCGCGGACTGGCCGGGGAAACGGTGAAAAGCCTGTCGCTTGGCTGCCGCAACCTGCACGTTGTCGAGCCGCTGTCATACCTTGAGTTCGGCTATCTGGCCGCCAACGCCTGCGGAATCGTTACGGATTCGGGCAACGTAGCGGAGGAAGCCACGTTCAACTCGGTGCCTTGCGCAACGCTGAACAGCTATACGGAGCACATAGAGACGGTGAAAATAGGTTCAAACGTGCTTGTTGACGAGGACGCAACCGCACTCTCCGAGGCCGTAAGCTCTATGGTTGCAAAGCGCTGGAAGAAGAGTTCGCTGCCCGAACGGTGGGACGGACGCACGGCGGAGCGCATATTGAGGATACTGGAAAGCGGCAACAACTGTTGACTACCGAACGCTTTCGGTGTTGAAACCGAGGCTGTTGCAACTGTGCGGCAGCCTTTTTGTCAGTATGACCGTGGCATTGGCGACAGTACCCCGGCCAGTTGGCCTCTGTAACCCGGCCTTTTTTGATGCGTAACCCGGCCATTTGGCCACCGTAATCCGGCGGTTTAAGACAGAGACTCGTCGGATTATTTCCTGCCCTTGGCCTTCTTGCCCCTCTTAGCCTTGCCCTCTTTCTTGAACAAGTCGCCGACTTTGCCGAAGTCTTTCTTCATTATAAGACCGATGCCTTGGGTGTTAAGGCTCGATTTTGTGAAGTATCGGTCGTTGGTTTCGTTATACATTTTTATGGCAATGTTGCCGTTTGGCAGCAGCAAGTAGCGTATGTCGAAGTCGCCGATGAAGCTCGTGCTGGCCGTATGGGCGTTGTCCCTGTAGCCGAACTGGCCGTTTATGAGCAGCCGGTTGTTGAGTAGCCTTCCGCTGAGCAGCCCTTCATACTCTGCATTGTTCCATCCCTCGTCGCCAGTGGATATGTTGGCTCCGAAATTCCAGTTGTTGCTGTTGATAACCGTGCTCAACACGTTGTTCAACTGCGACGACAGCGTGCCTGACAGCAGGCTCTGCATGGCGAGAGAGGTCTGGCTTTGCTGCCTTTCGTCCTGTGCTGTGGAGTTGTTGTTGCCCTGCGGGTAGAAGCGTCCGATGCCCAGGAGGTACAGAACCTGCTGGTTCATCTCGTCCTCGCTGTTGATTACGCTCCTTATCATCTGCACTTCGTCGCTGCTTACGGTGGGCATGTCCATGCCGAAGTCCACCACAGGCTTGCTCGGCTGCCCGCTTATGTTCATCAGACAGTTCACTCTGATTGTGTTGTTGGAGAAGCTGTTGCCGATATTCAGGTCAGACAGCGACACGCCGCTCACGGTATGCACCGCCTGGAGGCCCAGTTCCGCATCGTAGGGGTTGCCGCGGAAGACGATAGTGCCCCCCTCGTTGAACGTGAAGTTCTTCTTTATGATGTTCTGGATAGTCACTCCGTAGGTGCCGTGCGCCACTGTGTAGGTGCCGTAGATGTTGAAGGCACCCTTATTGTAGTAGGTTGCGCGCAGCGAACCGTTGCCGTTGAGCGTTATGTAGTCGTTTGACTTGCTGTCCATGAGCAGCTTTATGGTCGCATTCGGGTTCATGTTGAGTGCGAAGTTGATGCGCAAGTCATCCGATTGCAGCCTGTTGTCGCTCTCGGCCTCCTCCCTTTTGCCTCCGTTCTCCTGCTGTTGGGGCATGGAAGCCCTGTCTTTCCAAGTGATGAACTCCTGCTTGGATACGCCGTCGGGCGTGGATGCGTTATATACAAAGGTGGTATTGGGGTGCGGAGTCACCTCCATATCCATCGTAACCTCGCCGCTGCGGCCTCGTATGCCGATGTTTCCCGACCCGAAAACCGTGCCGTAGAAAGTGTCGTCGCCAAATGTTCTGATGTCGTAGATGAGCATTTCGTCCGACTCGATGCCTATGTCGAAGGAAAAGTCCGCCAGGTTCTGGTGGTGTACCGCACCGTTTATCCACCCGGAGTTGCCGTATATGTCGGAGATGCGGGCGTTTTCAAACTCTATCCCGTTGACTTTGAACAGGAGAGTGTCGCTGTCCAGATTGTAGGTGCAGCCGGTTGTGCTTATGTCTGCCTGTCCGTTCACCACCAACTCGCCCGTCAGGTTCATCTCACCCAACGGCCCGTGCAGCCTTACCGCACCGTTTGCGTGGCCTTCAAGCCTGTCCATGAAGCTGCTTGTGAACGACTTTACAAAGTCAATGTGCGTACCTGCGGCCTTTATGTCGAGGTCTATGCAGTCGCGTGACGGCGACACGTAGCCCTTGATCAGTGTCATTGCGTCGGCCCCGTCATTGGCTATTGCGTCTATGTCTATCTGTTTCTCCCTCTTGTTCCACCCCACGTTGGCGTAGAGCGTGCCCATACGACCCTGCTCAAACGTGAAATCGCTCACAACCAGCCGTGCCTCTGCGCCAAGTCCGCCGAACGGGTCGGTTATCCGGGCGCATCCCGACGCCTTGCCGGCAAACTCAACGTCGTCAAAGTCCACGAGGTTGAGTATGTATGCCACGTCTATGCCGTTCAGGTCAACCAGTAGTGAGTCGCTGCCGTCGTTTGAGGCGGTGCCGTTGACCATGATGTGCTGCCCGCCGTGGGTTATTGCGAAGCCGTCCACGCCGATTTTCTGCCTTGAAACGGTCATCCGCGCCGGCTTGACCGTCCATTCGGCGTTGCCTACGGTTATGTTTGACGGCTTTATGTGTATCTCTGTCCCGTCCGACCCTCCGCCTGACATGAACAGGGCGTCGGCATTCAGCACGCCACTGAAGTCGTTGCTGTCGTCATTGCTCCATTGCAGCGATGTCTCCAGCCTGTTTCCGTGGGCGTTGCCGTTGAGTTCCACCCGCAGTCTGTCGCCGTTGGCGAGTATTTTCGTTGCCTTTATATCTGCGTGCAGGGCGTTTTGTGGTGAAGTGACGGCCACTGCCACATCCTCAAACGCCTGTCCGGCGTAGCGAATGGCCGGTGCGGTGCAGTTGAGGTACAGGCCTTTGTCCGTGTCGCTTACCTTTCCGCTCACGCTGATCGTGCCTTCCGAGCTTAAAGGCACTTGCAGAATGTTCTCAAGCCAGTCGGTTTTGGTTATTTCGGCGTTGACCAGGAAGTCGTTGGTGGGGTGTTTGGTGTGCTTGGGAAGCCCCGGCAGGGTGGGGAGCACGCCTCTTGTGAAGTCTGCCACGCTCTGTAACACCGACTGGAAGTCCACCTTTCCTGCCATTTCCGCATGGCCGAAGTCGCCTGTCATGGCCATATAGCGTTGCCCGCCGTGCCGTCCGGAGGTAAGAAGCAGGCTCTTCAGCTCATACGTACTGTCGGTTTTCTCCATTTTGAAGTCCCTCAGCGTCACCGTACCTGTGGCATCGGCGGCTGTCCGGGCGGTGACTTGTCCTGCGACAGTGCCTGAGAAACGGGCGTTGCCCCAGCGGTTTGTCAGTCCCATGGCTTCGGGTGACAGGCCGCTGACCATGGCTTTCAGGTCAACAGAGGCACTGCCGGCCACTTTTTTCATGCTGCCCGAAATGTCCAGACTGCCGTTCGGGTCGTTCATAGTCAGCTGTCCGCCCATGCCGTCTGCACCGTATGAGCCGTCCAGATTGATGTTCTTGTACTCGTAACCGTTGTATGTGAAGCGTGCCACCGTGCCTTTCGCATGAACCGAGGGTACGGTCCGGCTGCGCAGAGTGCCGTTCAGGCGCATCTCGGCCTGTACGTTTCCGAAGCGTTTGTCGTCGAGTATTTGTCCCAAATCTGTGGTCTCGGCCTTGACAAAGCCGCTGAAAGTGTTGTCCGAACCCGTCGAAAACTCCATGCTGGCCGTGCCTTTTCCGGTGGAAATGCGTGCCGAAGCCTCCGTCAGACCGCGCCTTGACGTTCCCCCGGAGCCGCTTGCGGTGATGTCGCCGAGCCGTTCCAGCATGGCGGTTGTGCCGCCGGACTTTGGAAAGAGGGCTTCTCCTATACTGCTCCAGGCCGTTCCGGGTATGAAAAGCCGCTGTATGTCGGCGTGCCACGACCGTTTGCCGCTCTTGTCCCCACTGATTCTGCCGTTTGCCTTGAGCATTGCGCCGAAGGAAGTGGTCATGTCGAGCTGCGAAACCGTGGCGGTCTTGCCCTGCCCGTATATGGTTGCGCTGACGGTAGCCGCGGCATTCGCACCCGAAAGCTGCGGCACGAACTTGGCCATGTCGGCCGTTGCCACCACCGAAGGGGCAATCTTCCCACGGAAAGTGGCCGTGGCCATGTCGGGCAAGCCGTCTTTCAGACGGTAGGAAGCGGTAATAAGCGGGATGCTGATGTGCGAACAGGCCGTCTCAAGCTCAAAGTCGGATAGGCGGCAGCGGTTCTTTCCGGCCTCAAAGGCCAGCGACAGCTTGTTGAGAATGATGCCCGAACGCTCCGCAAAGGCCAGCTTTCTCACCTTGATGTTGATGCTGTCTTGGGTCAGAGCGGCCACCTGGATGTTGGCGCTGATGTCGTTCAGCCCTATATGTGCCATGTCTGCCACCCCTTTCCGTGGCGCTATGTCCAGCCGGTCGTATGAGATACTGCTCCTGCGCATGATGAATGAACCCACGCGGAGGTCTATTTTGTCCCGGCTGCTGTCCGGGTTGTTGGACGCAAGCGAGTCAAGCACGAACTGGTAGTTGGGCTTTGACGCGGCCGAGGCCCGGTACATGCGGATGTGTGCGCCGAACATTTGTGCCGAAGCAATGGCTATTCGCCCCTGCAACAGGGACAGCAGCTTTATTTTCACGCTCATCCGCGCTGCCTTGAACAGGCACTTCCCGTTCTGGTCGAGCACGGTTGCGTCGTCAATCACCACCCTGTCGAACAGCCCCACCGACACTTGCCCTATCGAAACCTCCGTGCCAAGCTGCCCGGCCACCATGTCTGCGGTGGCCGAACCTATGCTCCGTTGCACTGAAGGGATGCGCAAAAGGACAAAAAGCGACAGGTACAGGCCGACGATGACCCATATTATGCAGCTGATTATGTATCTAAACCATTTCAAAGCCAGCGGTTCTTATATGGAAAAAGGGTTGTGAGAACGTCCATCATGCCACAAAATTACATCAAAAAGGGCGAAACGGCGAACAAAAGGAGGCGAAACTGCGATGGAAAGGGGCGGGTGGGGGGACGGAAAGGCTGACGCAGGTGATGGGAAAGCCAACGGAACCGTGGGAGAAAAAGGGCGCGAAATAGCGGAAAAGGCATCGGACAGTCGGGCAAAAGCCAACGGAACAGGTGTTTGAATGCAAAGGGACACTACCCGAAGCCCAAGGCTTGAAGCAAGGAAACAGCCACACTGTAGCCGCCTCTGTATCTGTTGTTGTCCACAACCATACCGCCGCGGTGCGTAAATGCCATGTTTGCCAATCGCAAACAGGCGGTTTACGGATGCCAAATGCACCATTTGCGATGCGCAAACGGGCGGTTTACGGGTCGTACCCCGTAGGGTTATGGAAAGTGTAATAGTGGTTTGTGCGTGGAAAGCAAGTGTTTCCACGTGTATAGGCGTTGGTTAATGGTGGGGTGATAGTGGGTTGGGGCTGTTGGCACGGTGTCTGCGCTCCATAACTGCGCGGTATTGTCCGGCTGTCAGGGCTTTCCTTGCTGTCTGTCAGTCCTTGTTCCCGTGTTTGCCGGCACTTCTTTCGGCTTCCAGTCCGGCCAGTCCCTTGTCGTTGATTTCGATGCTGTTGGCCAGAAAGAGTATGTTGTCGTAGGTGAGGTGGAGGGTCTCCTCACGGTTGAGCAGCGTCAGGATGAGCACAACGCGGTCGGTTGCGAGGAAGCGCTTGGCCAGATTGGCGTGCTTTTGCAGGTATTCGGCGGTTGCAGGGGTGAAGTCTGTGTCGGCCAGACGTATGCGCATCTTGTTGCGGAGCATGGCTCTGAAGTTGCCTTGCAGGTAGTTGCGGTACGCCATCTCATGGAACAGCGACTTCATTCCCCATTCTACGGTTTCGAGAGTGCCGAGCATTGCGTTGAGAGTGCGGCTGAACTGCTCACATTCCAGCCAGTCTTCCTTGCATTTGTAGCGCATGTCGTGCTCCACCTCGTGCCATCCTTCCGAGAACACGGTGCGTATCTGCACCTCGTAGGTGCTGTCGATGTATGGAGCGTAGGCTTCGGGCAGACAACTGCGGAAGTCTTCGACAAACTGCGGCGGGATGTTCTTCGTCAGGTTGAGCCTTTGCGGACAGAAAGTGGCGAGGTCGCGCTCGTCAATAGCTGACTCTACCACGTCTTCGCTGCCCAGAAATATCGACATAGCCTCCACATCGTCGGGGAAATAGAGCACGAAACGGATGCCGATCATGTCCTGTATCTTTGCTTTCCCGGACAGATAGCGGTCGCCCTTTATCGCCATCTTGTGGCCAAGTGACTCGGTTGACTTCACACGGGAGAAGATTCGGAACATCATTCCGCTCTTTTCCACACGCGAGACCAGCTCGTTTTCCAGTGTTTTGGCTATGTCTTCAAGTTTCATGGCGGTGCGTTAAAGGTCTTTACCCATTGTCAGAATGTTCACACCGTTCTGTCTCTGGTAGCCTACAGTGTCCATTATGTCTCTCACGAGCAGGATGCCGAGTCCGCCGATGGGGCGGTCTTCGAGGCTAAGGTCGGTGTCGGGCAGGTCGGTCTGCAGCGGATCGAACGCCTTGCCGCAGTCTTTAAGGGTGAAATCCACGTGCTTCTTGTCGTCAGTCCATCGTGCCGTGAGTGAAATCCGCTTGATTGTTTCCGGCGGATAGGCGTATTGTATCACGTTGACCAGTGCCTCTTCGAGCGCAAGGTTGAGCGAACTTTTCAGCGACTGCTCCATTTGGAGTTCGGAAGCTACCGCATCGATGAACGGAACCAGCCGTTCCGACTCCTCAAGACGGTTGTTTATCACGAGTTTCTTCGTGTTTTTCAGCTCCGGATCGGTGCCGTTCATGCGGAAACACATCATGGTCAGGTCATCGCTTTGCTCGGCTTCGCCCACAAAAGCGGCCAGGCGCTCGGTCACGCCTCCTATGATTTTCTCCGCAGACAGGGCCGCGCAGGCGGCTGCGGCGGCCTTTGCCCGCCCGTTACCGAACAGTTCCTCGGCGGTATTCTCGGCTTCTGTCAGTCCGTCGGTGTACAGTAGCATGGCGTAACCCTTGGGGAGCGTGGCCGTCTGGTTGGTGTATTCAAAGTAAGGGACGACCCCCAGCGGCAGGTTGCACTCCACTTCCTGAAAGTATGTGTTGCCGTCGTTGCCGACAACCAGTGGTGCGTTGTGCCCCGCATTGCAGAATGTCAGTGCTCCTGAGGCCAGTTCGAGGGTGCCGGTGTAGAATGTGACGAACATATTTGAGTCGTTGTTCTCGGTAATGGCATTGTTCAGCTGGCTTACAATCTTGGCCGGCGAGTCTTCAGTCTTGGAGATTACGCGGAAAAGAGTGCGCGTTATGGCCATTACGAGCGATGCCGGGATGCCCTTGCCCGACACGTCGCCGATGGCAAACACCAGCTTTCCGTCGCGCAGGAAGAAGTCATAGAAGTCGCCGCCCACCTCCTTGGCCGGCGTAAGCGAGGCGAACAGCTCAAGGTCCGGGCAGTCTGCGAATGGCGAAAACCTCTTCGGCACCAGCCCCATCTGTATGTTCCGCGCGATGGACAGCTCGCTTTTGATGCGTTCCTTGGCGCGTGTGGTGTTCTCAACCTCGTGGATGTAGCGGCTGAGCGACTGCTGCATGTGGGCAAACGCATCGTGCAGCTTGCGTATGTCGTCCTTTGTCTCCACGTTAGGCAGCGGTGCGTCGAAGTTGCCTTTGGCGATTATGTATGACGCATCGGTGAGTTCCTTGATGGGTTTGGACATGTATTTCACGAGAAGGCGTATGCATACGGACAGCAAAGCAAGGCCTATCACGAGGATAGCGATGATGGAAAATGTTGCAGAGCCAAGCTCGCGCATCACGGAATGGTAGGGTATCACGCTGCATACCGACCATTCCGTGCGCTTCATCGGCGCATAGCAGAGCAGTACCTTGTGCCCGTCCAGGTTTGTCTCGGTCGTTCCGCTTGCGGCAGCGGTCATCTTGCGCCCGACAGCGGCAAGGTCACTGTTGCCAAGTGCCCTTGCGCGTTCAAAGATGTTGGCTCTCAGTATCTGCTTTTTGTCGGGATGGGCCACGTATTGTCCCTGTTTTGTCAGTATGAAGGAGTAGCTGTCTTCATATGGACGCACGTCATTAAGGTCGGATGTGAGGTCGTTAAGGTCAACGTCTGCAAGCAGTACGGCATAGATACGCCCGTGGCTGTCGAAGCAAGGCAGCACGTAGGAGGTCATAAGGTCGGTCTTGTTGTCGTAGTCTATGTACGGATCGGTCCAGTAGCCGCGCCTGTTTTGCATCGCATTCCTGAACCATAGCCTCTGCGTATAGTCGGTTGAGTCGTTCTCAACCTGTATCCTTTCGGTGTAAACCTTGCTGCTTTCGCGGTAAATGTAGTCGAAAAACAGCCGTCCCTTGCTCTTGTAATAGTACGGGCGGAAGGCTATTCCTGCCCCTTTCAGCAGCCTTTTGCTGTCGAGAATGTGCCTGGCAATGCCGCTCATCGAGTCGGGCATGGATGCAAAGTCTTCGACTTGTCCCGCTGCAAGCTGGAGTGCCGTCTCCACCTCGGCCAGTTCGTTGTCGATTTTCAGTATCACGTTCTGCTGGAGAGCCGAGGTGTACCCGACGGCCTGCCTCTCTTCGCGCTGCTTGCTGTACGTTGAGAACACGACAGCGATGCACATGAAGATGAAACACGTCAGGACGAGGATGTAGAACGTGAGCCTGGCGGAAAAGGAAAGGAAGATTTTTCTCACGGACGGATGTCGAATAGTTTGAAGAAACCGGTTATTGTGAACACGTTACGGATGTCGTTGTTGATGTGTTCCACAATCATTTTGCCTCCTTTTGCCTCGACTGTCTTGCGCAAAGACAGGAACAGGCGCAGCCCGCTGCTGCTGATATATTCCAGATTGGTGCAGTCTATCACTATTTCCTTGTCGGCATTGTCCTTCAAAGGCTGCAGCTCTTTCTCGCAAGCCACGGCGTTCACTGTGTCGAGGCGGCCTTCTATTGCGGCGCAAATCTTGTCTCCGTTGTTCTTAATCTCTATCTTCATGCTTGAAATGCTTTGAGTTTATATTTCTATATTGGTTGTATCTGTTTGGCGTGCAGACTGTTTGCCGTTGCAAGGATGCCGTGTCCGTTACAGCGGGAACACCATTGTCACTATGAAAATGTTGGCCGCAAGAATGGCAATGTTCATTACGATGCCAATTTTCGTGAAGTCTGTGAACCGGTAGCCGCCTTCTCCATAGACCAGCATGTGGGTCGGCGACCCGATAGGCGTGGCGAAGCTCGACGAAACGGCTATCATCAGGGCTATGCAGAACGTGATTGGGTTGGCTCCGAGTGCGGTTGCCGTCTGGTAGGCGATGGGGTAGAATATGGCAGCGGCGGCGGTGTTGCTGATAAACTCGGTGACAAACGTGCCGACAAGGCAGATGCAGGTCAGTGCGACTATCGGGTTGGTGCCGCACACTCCGAGTATTCCGTCGGCCAGAGCGTTGGCTATGCCCGTCTCGGCGATGGCTGTGCCGATGCAGACCGACCCGGCGAAGATCATAAGCACGTCCCAGCTGATTGACTTCCACGCCTGTTCCGTAGTGCAGCAGCGTGTGATTATCATGGCAAAGGCGGCAAGGAAGCAGCTCTGGAGCAGCGTCATTACGTTGAAAGACGACAGGAGAATCATCGCAACCATTATGCCTGCCGACAGCGCGGTCTTCTTTCCGATGTTCGGAATGTCCTCCGAGTCGAAGAAATGCAGGTCGTTTTCCACCGCTTTCTTGAACGTTGCGCCCTGCGACTTGGGGCATTCCAGCAGCAGCATGTCGCCAAACTGGAGCTTAACCGAGCGCGGATTGGCGTTAATGCGTTCGCCTTCGCGCACGATAGCCACCAGTACGGTGTTGTTACGCTCCTCGAAATCGGTGTCTTCCATGGCGTTTCCGATGAGCCGGCTGCTGCGTTTCACGTTGGCGGTGTACAGTTGGCGGTTCTTTTCCTCGTCGTCCAGGGCGAACACGTGCTGCGGTGCTGCGGTGAAGCCGTGCGACTTCCTGAGCTCAAGTATGCTGTCTATCTGTCCGGAAAACACGAGTCTGTCGCCGCCCATGATGAACTCGTCGGACGGAACGGGGCTGATTACCTCCTTGTCGAAGCGTATTATCTCAAACAGGCGGCCTCCGGCGAAGTCCTTAACCCCCGCATCGGCCACCGATTTGCCCACCGATTCGCATGCCGTTGGCACTATAAATTCCACAGTGTAGTCGCTTGTAGTGCCGAGAGCCTCGTCCGGCGACTTCCTTACCGGCAGCATCTTGTGCATAGTCATCATTATCAGTATGCCAACGGCAAGGCAAAACAGGCCGGGAATGGTCGTGCTGAACAGGCCGAGTGTTATGTCCGGGCGGTTCTGGTGGAGCATTCCCGATATGATAAGGTTGGGCGGCGTACCGATAAGGGTGCAGATGCCGCCGAGACACGAGGCGTAGCTCAGCGGAATCAGCAGTTTCGACGGCGCGATGTTGAGCTTCTTCGACCAAATCTTCACCACCTTTATGAACAGAGCCACCACCGTAGTGTTGCTTAGTATGGAGCTGAACGCCGCAACGGGCAGCATCAGCCTGACCAGAGCCTTGGTGTAGGACGACGGAGTGCCGAGCACCTGCTTGACCATCCAGTGTATGACACCGCTGTGTACAAGCCCTGCGATTACCACAAACAGTATTCCGACTATCACAACCGAGCTTGAACTGAAGCCGGCCAGCACTTCGTCGGCGCCAAGTATGCCGGTTACCGAAAGAAAGGCCATCGCTCCGAGAAACGCGAACTCCGCCGGCAGCTTTGTGAAGGCCATTGTGCAGAAAAGGCCGATTATCATGGCTATCGTAAGCCATGCATTCAAGCCCAAGCCAAGGAAGACTATACTCTCCATCATCTGTGTTTTTGTTTGTTATACTGTTGGTTGATGCCGTTCCTTGGGCGCAGCTTGCCGCTTTTCCGCTGCAGATACGTGTCGGGACATTATCGTTTTCATGCTTAAAACTGTGCAAAGTTATACAATTTATGCTGGTCTTACAAGCTGAAAAGTGAATAAAAACCGCAGCAAGAGCCAATGTTTTGCAAAAAAATCGCATGGAGACGGTGCGGGGAAGACGTGGGGAAATGCCTGGAAACCGGGGGTGCGATATAGGAAAACTGCGGAGAAAGCAACTGGTACTGCAATATTTTCCACTGATTTACAGTGTGTTGTGAAAATGCAGAAATACTGTTTTGTAATGCGGACAGCCCCTTTTTGCATGGCAAAGTACTGTTCTGTAAGTCTTTGACGGCCAGTTCCTTTCAAAAACCGCCGGTTTGCGGGCGCTAAACGGGCGGTTTACGAGTCGTAACCTGCCTGTTTGTGAAAGACAACCGGACGGGTTATTACAGGCGGTTGATGGAGTGGGGGCGCAAACGGCGGGCTTTGGATGGGAGGGAATGGGCTTTGGTAAGCAAAAAAAGTGTACCTTTGCAAACGAAAAGATGCTATACATTATTATATAATATGATAGATACATCGGCCTTCCAGGGCAAAAAGGCGGTCTATTTCACCCTCGGATGCAAGCTGAACTACTCGGAGACATCAACGTTCGGGCGGTTGCTGCGCGAAATGGGGGTGGTTACGGCGCGCGAAGGCGAGACTGCCGACCTCTGTGTGATAAACACTTGCTCGGTAACGGAGGTGGCTGACCACAAGTGCCGGCAGGCTATACACAGGTTAGTGCGCAACAATCCGGGCGCATTCGTGGTGGTCACGGGGTGCTATGCGCAGCTTGAGCCGGAGAAGATAAGCCGTATGGACGGCGTGGATCTTGTGCTTGGAGCCAACGAAAAGGCGGATCTGGTGCAGTATCTTTCCGACAAATGGAGCGGAGTGCAGGGCGGAGGGGAGCATCTGCACGAGTTCTTCTCCGTGAAGACCAAGGACATCAGGGCTTTCTCGCCGAGCTGCTCGCGCGGGAACCGCACCCGCTACTTCCTGAAGGTGCAGGACGGGTGCGACTACTTCTGCACTTACTGCACCATACCGTTCGCCCGCGGCTTCAGCCGCAACCCTTCCATAGCGTCACTCGTGGCTCAGGCCGAGCAGACCGCACGGGAGGGAGGCAAGGAGATAGTGCTTACGGGGGTGAACATCGGCGATTTCGGCAAGACAACCGGCGAGAAGTTCATCGATCTCGTGCGGGCTTTGGACGCTGTGGAGGGCATCGGCAGGTTCCGTATCAGCAGTATAGAACCCGATTTGCTTACAGATGAACTCGTGGACTACTGCTCTGGCAGCCGTGCCTTCATGCCTCACTTCCACATACCGCTGCAAAGCGGCAGCGATACCGTGCTTCGGCTGATGCACAGACACTACGATTCCGAATTGTTTGCCCACAAGATACGGCTGATAAAAGAGCGTATGCCCGACGCATTCATCGGGGTTGACGTCATGGTGGGGTGTCGTGGCGAGACCCCGGAGTGCTTTGAGGAGACCTACTCGTTCCTTGACAGTCTGGATGTCACCCAGTTGCACGTGTTTCCCTACTCTGAACGCCCCGGAACTGCGGCTCTCAAGATACCCTACAAGGTGGATGACAGGGCGAAAAAGCAGCGGAGCAACCGTCTGCTGGCACTGTCCGGCAGGAAAATACAGGCCTTCTATGCTGCGCATATCGGGCAGACGGCAGAGGTATTGTTTGAGAAAGCGCCGCGCGGAAAGGCCATGCACGGCTTCACACGCAACTACATACGGGTGGAATTGCCCCCGTCTCTGGCTTGCGAAGAGTACGACAACCAACTGTTACGCGTGCGTCTGGGCGGCTTCAACCACGACAATACAGCATTAAAGGCCGAACTTTATGGATAAGACAGCAATAGTTATACTCAACTGGAACGGCGCTTCAATGATGCAACGCTACCTTCCAAGCGTGCTAAGGTATTCGCGCGACGAGGCTGTGGTGTATGTTGCCGACAACGCATCGGCCGACAATTCGGTGGCAATGCTGCGTGCGGAGTTCCCGGAGTGCCGCATTATACAGCTTGAAAGGAACTGGGGCTTTGCCGAAGGGTACAACAAAGCACTCGCAAAGGTGGACGCCGAGTACTACATCCTGCTCAATTCCGATGTGGAAGTGACCCACCATTGGCTCACGCCCCTTGTGGAATTTATGGACAACCACCCCGATGCGGCAGTCTGCCAGCCCAAGTTGCTGTCGGCAACTGACCATGACAGCTTCGAATATGCGGGCGCAAGCGGTGGCTTTATCGACCGTTACGGCTATCCGTTCTGCCGTGGGCGCATATTCAACACGGTGGAAAAGGACAGCGGACAGTACGACTACCGTCAGGAAATCGGGTGGGCTACGGGTGCTGCATTGATGGTTCGCGCCTCAGACTACAAGGCTGTAGGGGGACTCGACGGCCGCTTCTTTGCCCACAACGAGGAGATTGACATGTGCTGGCGGCTGCGTATCATGGGGAGGAAGGTTTGGTGCGTGCCTGAAAGCCGTGTGTATCATGTCGGCGGAGGCACGCTTCCCAAGGGCAATCCCATGAAGACGTTTCTCAATTTCCGCAACAATCTGACCATGATCTACAAGTGTTTGCCGGAAAAAGAGCTTGCCCGGGTCATGCGGGTGCGCCGTTTGCTCGACTATATTGCCGCATTTGAGATGCTCATATTGGGGCGTAGCCTCGGCGATTTCAAGGCTGTGCTGCGCGCACGCAGGGCTTTCAGCAAGTGGAAGCACGACTTTGACAGTGACAGAGAGACCATACAGGCCGGACGGTGCGGCGGTTCGGAGCCGGAATGCCGCCCGTATTCAATCCTTTGGCAGTACTATATAAGAGGAAAACACGTGTTTTCAGAACTGCCGTAGAGCGTTTCCCGAACTTCCACAAAGTGCTTTCCGTACTGCCGTAGAGCACTATTGAAACATCCATGATGCGCATTTGCGCTGCTGCGGATTTGGGTTGCCGTGCGCAGGCAGCCCCAATCCGCAGCAGGAAGCGTCAGTCGCAGGTGACGGTAACGTCGCTTTCCAACTGTTTTTTCCACTCTTTCAGATAGCCGAACCATTCCTTTGCGGAGTGGTAGCCGAAGGTTTCGTTGTCGGAAGCGAACGTGATGTTGTAGTGGAGGCCGTCATCGGCGTTGCCAACCACAAAGGCGTAGTTGTCCTTGTCGGCCGGAAGCTCACTGACAATGTAGCGTTCAGGTATGCGGATGGCCAGTCCCACGGTCTCCGGCTTGTGCCCTGCGGAGTCTTTCAAGGCCACCGGCCAGTCTGTACCCCAGCATCCGCGCAAGCCATGCTTGTCGCTAAGTTCTTCAGACCCCTTTACGTTGATCACGCCTGTGGCGAACAGGTAGCCGGAGGCCGGCTTGTTGAACCGTACATCGACGAAACAGTCGCGCCGACCGGCATAGACAGAGTATCTGGTGGTCATATATACGGGTTCCTTGCCGGCGTTTCCTGTGTTCCAGTTCTTGTCTTCCACCTCGACAATGGCCCTGACCGGGCCGCTTGCCACCACACGCATGCCGCGGAAGTCGGCGTCATCGAACATGACAGGAGCCGTTCCGTTCCATCCGCGCAGTGCTCCGAGGCCGAACGAGTTGCCCACCCACAGCACGTCATCGCCGTATCCGTCGGCGAGTTGCTTCGGGTCTGGATAGAATTGTGTGTCCTTTATCTCAAGTCCCATGCGCCGTTTCCCGTACATATCGACCGTCTGGCGGTGGTCAAAGTACAGGCGGAAGGCTATAAACTCGTTCTCAAAGGCCGGCCCGTGGTGGTGTAGCGAACTGTAGGTGTTGCCTCCACGGCAAGCCGAGATGCTGTTTATAAACAGGTCATGCTTGTTTTTCATCTTCACACTCTTGTTTGGAAGCAGCATTTCCGCGTAGGTTCTGGCGGGATACTGGCGCGGTTTGCCCGTCTCGTCGAGCCTCACGTTGAACGAAAGGCTTTCCTTTTTGCTTAAATCAGTGACGAAACAGAGTTCGTCAATGCGCCCGTCAGTGTCCAAATCGTCAAGCTGCGAGGGTATTTCCCTGCCGTTTAGCGTGACCAAAGCCGACTTTACTTCGATGCCATACTTGGCCAAATCGATTACTACGGGCACGGCTTTCAGGTCGTTTCCCGAATTGTTGGCCACCTTTACCGCAATGTTCCTTTGCGCAAAGGCTGCCGTCAGGGCTGCAAACAGCAGCGTCAGTGTAGATAAGTTGCGTTTCATAGTCTGTATTCCTTTATGTTTGTTTTCGTAACTGTGCGTTTGCGATATGCAAATGCCGTGTTTACGGGTCGAAAGTAAGCTACTTTTTATAAGTGATTGAAAATGAAACAACTTTGGGTTTCATGAGAAAGACAGGTTACGAATTAGAAA
>CAVAPI010000033.1:0-22213 GCA_963590445.1 Lachnospiraceae bacterium
ACGGCGGAGCCAATGCCGGCAACAACACCATGGAAAAGGTCAAGGTGGATGAGACTACCCCCTCGTTCCGCGACATAACTGTCAGCGGCGTGGTGTGCAAAGGGGCGAAGCAAGCCGCCTACTTCAACGGCTTGCCTGAAATGCCCATAAGGAATATCACCATAAGCAACTCCGTTTTCGAGTCGGAAAACGGCTTTACGCTCAACCACATCCACGGCCTGACGCTCGACAACGTGCAGATTGGCAACAGCAAAGGCGAAGCCATTGTCAGGCAGAACGGCGTGGAAGGGTTCAAAAGCAGGTAGGTCCGCCGGAGCGAAGCATACGGTTGAAATACCTACCTTATCGTTATCCGTCCCTGCGCCGTGCGGTATTCTTCGGGTACAGTGCCGTTAAGGCGTGTCTTCAGATACCAGATGAGCATATCGGCATCGGCATTTAAGGACGAATAGTCGCGCACTACGGGCGAGCCTTTCAGCGGTTTGCCGTACACATAGTCGTTCACTGCATACTTCGACGTGGCCAGTGTGTAGTGCCGTTGCGGGTCTATCGGCTCGTAGAGTCCCGTGGTTGCGTTGAGTATCTGTATGTCCGTGACGGTCGAAGGCGTGCCTTTCACTATGGTATATTTCATTCCCGACACCTGCGTGAACGACCCTGACATGGCGGGAACGTTGAAGTTGTAGCTGTCGAGTGCCTCCTTTATGGCCGCACCCGTGGCACTTATCACGAACATGGTGTCGAAAAATGGCAGCACATTGATGGCATCGCGCCTCGAAATCGCCCCTAAATCCAGCCCGTCCCTTATCTCTCCGCCTATGCACACGGCCACATCGGCACCGGTATATGCCCGGAAAGCGTCGGCAACAAGGTCGCCGAGGTTGGTTTCCTCGCAGCGTACCATCCACCGTCCGTCGGGATGCTTGGCGTAGAGGGCGAAGTCAGTCGCGGCGATGATGTCCTTTTCCAAATCATCCATGTTCTTGTCCACCCCTGCAACGGCCTCCGTCACTGCGGCAGTGGCCTCTCCGCCCCACTGTGCCGCCGAGTCCAGCGGCACCAGCACCGAGGTTATGCCTCCGTCGGGGGCGATATACAGTTTGCCGATGTTGGCAAACATGGATCCTGTCTGCGTCACCGGCACCAGCTTCCCGTCCAGATTACTATAGCGGTTGGTATAGACAGCGTGCGTATGTCCGTCAAGCACGGCGTCTATGCCCCGCGTTGCGGCCACCAGAGCCTGCGATGTGGTATATGAAAGCGTACTGTCGTTGCCCAGATGCGAGAGCACTATCACATGGTCGGCGCCCTCCCGGCGAGCCTCGTCAACGGCATTCTGCACCATATCCATGAGCCTTGCACCGTCCGTAACACAGTATGGCAGGGCGTCACCCTGCTCTGTCTTGAACGCAGCCGGCTCTCCCTCGTGGGTGGCTGCCGTGAGTACGCCCACAAAGGCCACCCTTTTCTCTCCGTACTGCCGCATGACGTATGGCGGAAACATGAGCGTGTCGGCATCGGTGTCGATGAAATTGGCACACGTAACCGGCATCCTGCCGCCCTGGCCAGCACCGTTTCCCCACCCCAGAAGGTTGCGCATGACGGCGATACTATAGTCAAATTCATGGTTGCCAAGGCCGATTGCGTCGTATTTCATGGGGCGCAGTATGTCCAGAATGTACTGTCCGCGCGACACAGCCCCGGCTGCTGCGCCCTGAATATAGTCGCCCGAACTGACCACAGCCACCCATGCGGTGTCGCCGATGGCACTGCGCATGCGGTCCATGGCGGCATATCCCTGCCCGTACTTGCAGTGTACGTCGTTCTCATGCAGTATCACTATGCCCCGTTTCCCGCCGTTTCCGCCTCCGTTTCCCGCCGATGCGCTGTTCTGGCTGTCGCATCCGGCGCATGCCAACAGGCATGACAGCAGGGCTGTCCAAAGTAGTTTCCGCTTCATTCCATTAGAGTCTTTTCCGTTGTCGGTATGGTTCCCGTCCGGCAAAATTACGAATAAAAGCCGGAAGCTGCGCCCTTTCGGCAAGGAACTCTGCCGTTTGGCTGCAAAAACCGGGCACCCAGGCATCGCAAACGGGGCATTTACGGGGGCTGAACGCACCGTTTGCGACCCGCAAGGAGGCCGTTTACGCACCGCAAACAGGCGGCTTGCGGAACGTATTGGAAGCCAATGGCTTGCAGACAGCATCGCTTTTTCCGTCAGAATTGTACGTCCGGTGCGGGAAAAACGCTATCTTTGTGCAGGGTTCGGCAAGGGTTTTGCCGGCCATAACGTTCGCTAACCTAAAGAAACCGACATGAACATCACACTCAGACGGCCTCTGCTGACTGCGGCGGGGGCGTTGCTCGCACTGCTGACGCCCTGTTCGGGCAGCGCAGAAGAGGTGGACGTGTTCTACATGACCACCACTACCGCCGACAACAAGAGCTATATCACAAAGCTCGACGGCTCTTTCCGACTGCCAATGGTCTATTTGGCCCAGGGCAAAATCAAGGTCAACTACCGCAGCATCGACCTTGCCGACATCGAAGGCATACGCTTCGAGATGCGCACGGAAACGGTAAGCGGCATCGAAAAGGCGGCTCCAGACAGCGGAAACCGCACCACCGGCGGCAAGGTGTTTACCCTCGACGGGCGGCAAGTGGACTCCGGTACGGGACAACTGCCCAAGGGACTGTACATTATCGGCAAGAGAAAGGTGGTGAAACGATGAGAAAGGCATTGCTTACAGCCCTGCTGGCCGCTGCCGGCATGGCCTTTCAGGGAGAGACAAGCCCCGCCTACGGTCAGGACGGGCTGTGGATACGCTACGACAACCGCTTCACGGCCAACCGCAAGCTGCTGTCTCTCGACGGCTACGACTCGCTTGAGTTCCGCGCAAGCCGCACCATGCCGGTCGTAAGGTGCTACACCACGAGCCAGGAAAAGGGCTATTTCGACTACTACCTGTCGAGTATCATCTCCAAACAGCCGGGTACGCTGATGTTTCGCGACCCCGGACGCATAGTGTACCAGCCCTCGGAGTTCAGCGCCATGGACTTTACGGACGCTGACAGCAAGTGGTCGTTCACGCGAAGCAAGGAGAGCGAACATTTTATCGTCTTTTGGGCAAAGGAATTCGGCGACAAGCCGAACTCCGGGAAGGTGCCTTCCAACCTCAGAGTCGATATTGACGACCTGCTGGACAAGGCCGAACGCTTCTACAACACCAACGTTGAGACGCTGAAGATGGTGGAAACGGGCAAGGACAGCTCGCAACTCGACCGCTACAAGATGGAGATATACCTGCTGTACCAGACAGAATGGCTCGCAACCGGGTCGGGCTACGACGACAAGATAGGCGCTCTGTGGGTAAACCCGTCCACCTGCCAGCCTGTAGGCTCCACCATCGGCCACGAAATAGGCCACTCGTTCCAGTATCAGACCTATTGCGACAACGTACTCCGCGGGCGCGCAAACGACCACAAGTCGGGTTTCCGCTACGGTCTGCCCGGTTCCAACGGCGGAAACGGCTTCTGGGAACAGTGCGCCCAGTGGCAGAGCTTCCAGGACTACCCGGATGAGGCACTCACAACGTGGCATTTCGCCTACTGGAAGGCCAACCACCACCGCCATTTCGAGAACGAATGGCAGCGGTATGCCAGCTATTGGCTCCACTACTACCTGACTGACAGGAGCGGAATGGGCGCTATAGGCAAGATATGGAACGAGAGCCGCTACCCGGAGGATGCACTTATGGCATACATGCGGCTGTTCTGCAACAACGACTACCCCACTCTGCGCAGCCTGTTGTTCGACTACGCCCAGCGGTGCGTCACGTTTGACTTCAAAGCGGTGCGCTCCAAGGTAACGAACCAGTATGACACCTACACCACAACGCTCCTTGACGCCGGCGAAGGGTGGCGTCAGGTGAGCTATTCCAACTGTCCGGCACCCACAGGGTTCAACGTTGTGCCGCTGACCGTACCGTCGGCCGGCACAAAGGTGACGGCCCACGTGGAGGGACTGCCCGTCGGGAGCAGCCTGTTGGCGGCAGATGCGGGCATCCAGATTAACGGTGACGGCAAGGCAGTGGACACTGTAACGGTGTATAACGCCACTGACGTGAAAGGAAGCGAGGGCTGGGCCTGCGGATTTGTGGCGCTCACCACCGGCGGCAACCGCGTTTATGGCGACGCCTGCTTCATTTCCGCCTCCGGAAGCGGCGGTTCTCTTGCCGGCGATGCGGAGTTTACCGTGCCTGAAAACACCCAACGGCTGTGGTTAGTGGTGCAAGGCTCGCCCACAACCTACCGCTTCAGCCCGTGGGACGACAAGGAAGCCACCGACGACCAGCTGCCCTACCGCTTCCAAATAGAGGGGACAACGGTCAAATAGCGGCAGGAAGGCATCGCTCACTTTGCGGTATGACGGCCAAAAGCGCAGCTCGCCACCGTGAAACACGGGCACACAAACAGAGAGCCGGGCATGATTTTGCGTCATGTCCGGCTCTCTTTATGCACAAAAGTGCGGCTCTGTCCGCAGGAGGGGGTTGACCTGCCTGTACGAACCCCTTACTTTGTCTGCGGAATACATTGGCTTTAGCCGTAGATAACCTTGCCGTTTTCGTCCTCGTAGGGAGCCATGTCCTTGGCGTACTGGTTCATTGCGCGCAGGCTCATGCCCATTGACGAGAAGCCGCCGTCGTGGTAGAGTGTCTGCATGGTCACCTTGCGTGTGAAATCCGAGAACATCATAACGCAATAGTCGGCACAGTCGTCGGCTGAAGCGTTGCCTAAGGGCGACATCTTGTCGGCAAAGTCCATGAGATTGTCCATGTCCTTTATGCCCTTGCCGGCAGTTGTGGGCGTGGGCGACTGCGATACGGTGTTTATGCGCACGTTTTTCTCCCTTCCATAGATGTATCCGAAGCTGCGGGCGATGCTTTCAAGCATGCTCTTTGCATCGGCCATGTCATTGTAACCGAAGAATGTGCGCTGCGAAGCCACGTATGTAAGGGCCACAACCGAACCGTATTCGGCTATCGCATCCTGCTTTTTTGCCACCTGAAGCATCTTGTGGAACGATATGGCCGATATGTCGAGCGTCTTTTGAAGGTAGCTATAGTCGAGGTCATCGTAGGTGCGGTGCTTGCGGACGTTGGGACTCATGCCTATTGAATGCAGCACAAAGTCTATCTTACCGCCGAGGATTTTCACTGAATCCGCAAACACTGTTTCAAGGTCTTCCACACTTGTCGCGTCGGCAGGTATGACTGGCGCATTGAGCTGCTTGCTTAGCTCGTCGATAGTGCCCATGCGCAGTGCCATAGGTGTGTTGCTCAGTGTTATCTGTGCGCCTTCTTCCACGGCCTTGACGGCCACTTTCCATGCGATGGATTCGTCATTCAGGGCACCGAATATGATGCCTCTCTTGCCTTTAAGTAAATTGTGGGTCATTGTCTGTGATTGGTTTGTTTTTGTAAATTCGGCACAAAATTACATCTTTTGTGCAATATAGGCAAGTCTTTCCGCCTGTTTCTCCTTTCCCGACGGTGCTGCGGGTTTCATAAAGGGGCGGTTTACGGGGCGCAAACGCCCGGTTTGTGATACGTAAACGGGCGGTTTACGGGTGCCAAAGGGGCTGTTTACGATTCTTTTCCGTATCTTTGCATAAGACAAGCTGCACTCGGACAACCAAGAGCAAGCTCTATTGTCGCTCGTTTGCATTATCTTTGCATAAGATAAGCTGCACTCGGACAACCAAGAGCAAGCTCTATTGTCGCTCGCTTGCATTATCTTTGCATAAGACAAACCACTATAACTACTCTACAATGACAAACAGATTTCATTTACTACTACTCTCCCTTTGTGCCTCAACGGCATCCCCGGCGTTCGACATCATAGGTTCGGGGAGGACTGTGTTATGTGTTGACTCTACAGAAGACGTGGCCGTAAGGTCGGCGGCGGCCATGTTGCAAGAAGACTTTGAGGCAGTGGCCGGCAAAACGCTTGACGTTTGCCACCGCTTCGGCACTGCCGGCAAGGACGGAACGGGCGGAAACGGAGCCAACACCATCGTGGCCGGCACCGTGGGCAACAGGGGTTTTGACCGGTGGACGGCTGACAACGGCATCGCCACCGACGGGCTGAAAGGCCAATGGGAGGCGTTTTCCATCGACGTAACGGCGGTTGCCGGACGGAAAACCATGGTAGTTGCGGGCAGCGACAAGCGCGGTACGGCCTACGGACTGCTGGAACTGTCGCGCCTGATGGGCGTGTCGCCGTGGATATGGTGGGCTGATGTCGTGCCGGAACGCAAGGCCAGAGTCACCGTGAGCGACACTTACCACAACAGTCAGGCCCCCTCGGTGCAGTTTCGCGGCATATTCCTCAACGACGAGGAGAACTTTGCCAAGTGGAGCAAGCTGACTTTCGAGAAGAATACGGCCGACAAGAGGGCGGTAGGGCCCAAGACCTATGAGGAAGTGTTCCGCCTTTTGCTGCGCCTGCGCGCCAACTGCATCTGGCCGGCCATGCATAATTGCTCCACACCGTTCTTCACAATGCCCGGAAACAGGGAGATGGCGCAGCGGTACGGCATAGTTATGGCCACGAGCCACTGCGAACCGATGATGCGGGCGGCCATGGAATGGAACGAAAAGAAGCAGGGCGCACTCAACTACGCCACCAACCGCAACAAGATACTGGCCTACTGGGAGGAACGGGTCAGGGAAGTGGCCGGCGGAGACAACATATATACCGTTGGTATGCGCGGCGTTCACGACCTTCCGATGCAGGGGGCTTCCACCACAGAGGGCAAGATTGGCATAGTGGAACAGGCTTTTGCCGACCAGAGGGAGCTTCTCCGCAAGTATGTAAACGCTGATGTGGCACAGGTGCCGCAGGTGTTTGTGCCGTACAAGGAGGTGCTCGGACTGTACAACAACGGCCTCCGGGTGCCCGAAGACATAACGCTCATGTGGTGCAACGACAACTTCGGCTACCTCACGCGGCTCTCCGACGCTGCGGAACAGGAACGGAAGGGAGGTTCAGGCGTTTATTATCACATCTCCTACTGGGGCAGACCCAACGGCTATCTCACGCTGTGCACACAGTCGCCGGCACTCATTTACGACCAGATGCGCCGCGCCTACGACGCGAAAGCGCGGAAGATATGGATACTGAATGTAGGCGACTTGAAGCCCGGAGAGTTCGATACCGAGTTCTTTCTCAACATGGCGTGGGACATAAACAGTGTCTCGCCCACCAATATCCCCGACATTATGGAGCGGTGGTATGCCGGCATATTCGGCGAAAAGGCCGGAGTGAGAGCCGCAAAGGTAATGGAAGAATACTACCGGCTGGCCTTTGAGCGCAAGCCGGAGCACATGGGATGGAACAGAGTGGAGGAACCGGGCTACGTGAAGGGAATCATTCCTGTGAAAGACTGCGAGTTCAATCCCTTTGAAAGGGGCGATGAGGTGTTGCGGCGCATGAGGTCTTTCGACTCAATCGAGGCAGAGGCAAGGCGCATCTACGCCACCGTGCCGCAGCAACTCCGCGCGGCATACTCGGAACTCGTGCTCACGCCGGTGGCAATGGCGCGGGGCATGAACAGCAAGTGGCTCGCCGCAAAGAAGAACCACCTGTTTGCCAAGCACAACCTGCCCGCCGCCAACGACTATGCGCGCCTTTCGGAACAATATACCCAAGAGGCTCAGGCAGCCTGTGCGGCCTATAACAAACTGGAAAGCGGCAAATGGGACAGGATACTTGTGCTGAACAAGTGGAACAGGGAGAACGGTTTGCCGGGGAAAGACGCGGTGACAGTGGCGGCAAACGACCGCAATACGGCGTTCTGGTGCGAGCATGACACTGTGCCGATGCCCGCAGGAAGGAAGCTGAAGGCAAGCATTACAGGCCGGAAGACGTTTGTCCAGCTGTTCACGATGGACGGTTCCGCACCGCAGGTGGAGGTGCTGAAGTCGCCGAAGTGGCTGCACGCCACCGTGGAGAAAGGCTATTCAAACAGCGAGGCGAGGCTTGACATCACGGCAGAGGCCGGTATGGAAGGCAAGAACGGCAAGATAGTGCTGAAAGCAAACGGCATCAAGTACACCATATATGCGACTGTCTGTGCGGAAGACTTCTATCCCGTTGACCTCAACCGCACATCTGACGGCAGGGAAGTGGCATCTGTCAACGGTCTGGGCTGGTCTGCTGCGGCAAAACCGCTGGAAACGGGACGCGAATACACATTCACTGTGACCACAACCCGGCAAGGCACGGCACTGCTGCGCGTCGGTATGCTTCCCACACAGCCGCTTACGGGCGGCGATCTGCGCTATGCAGTGAGCATAGACGGGCAGCCTTGGCAAACAATGTCTATAAGAACCGATGCCGTGGAGCGCGATGAGGCATGGAAAGTGAACGTGATGCGCAACCAAAGCATCACCTCTACCGCATGGAACATAAGCGTTCCCGGAGCACACAGCATCGCCATTAAGGCACTCGACGACGGCATTGTGCTCGACCAGATGCAGCTTGACTTCAACCAACGCCGGCATTTCTACAGCCTCCCCTGACGGTTTTCAACCGGAAACCGGCGGAGACTCTTGTACTGACAGGGCGGCTACCGTTTATCCGAGCAGCTGTTCGATGTCGTGTTGCGGCAGGATGCAGAGTATAGGCTTGCCGTCTGGGGTATAATTCACGTTGGAACAGGAGAACAACTCGTTGACTATGCTCTCCATTTCGCCGTTGCTGAGCACCTGACCTTCCGCTACGGCGGCACTGCGCGCCATGCTCAAGGCCAGCGAACGGTTGATTTCTTCAGCTGAAGCCGCCTCCTTTTCGGCAGCGTCAGCCACCATCGACGTGAGCAAAGCCACATGATTGATGCCGTCAAGGCCGGCCGGAACGCTGTTGACGGCATAGCTGTTGTGGCCAAGGTCGGTGAGTTCGTAGCCCAAGGCGGCGAGTTCGGGCAGCAACTTGCCCACAAGCACCGTGTCGGACGGCGAGAACTGCACCGCTTCCGGGAACAGTACGCGCTGTGACTCGACCGCACGCGAACTGAACTGTGCGAGATAGCGCTCGTAACGCACGCGGAGGTCGGCACGGTGCTGGTCGATTATCATCAGCCCTGACTTGACTGCCGTCATTATATACTTGCCTTTGTACTGGTAATGCGCCGGTGAGCGGTCTTCGCCCAAGTCGCTGCCTGAAACAACCTGACTGCTGCCGGCCTCCGGCGTGGCATCCACATCGAACAAATCCGGCATTTCATCATCCGCGCTGCCGCTGTCGAGACCGCCATACAGCTGTTCCCACCCGTCAGGAGCCTTGGTCTTGGCCGACGAACCGCGGCTGAACGGGTTGTAGGAGGGGTTGTAGGAAGGCGAAGGAGGTGCCGCATTGGCATTTGGAGCGAACACCGGGATGTCGGGTTTGCCCTCTGTATCGAAGTCAATCGAGGGGATTTCGCAGAACTGGCCTATGGCATCCTTGACGGCAGCGGACAGTATCTGCCACACAGCCTGTTCGTTCTCAAACTTGATCTCGGTCTTTGTGGGGTGTATGTTAACGTCTATGTCAGCCGGACTGACCTCAAAGTAGATGAAATAGGGCACTACGTAACCCTGGGGGACGAGCCTTTCGTAGGCGTTCATCACCGCTTTGTGGAAGTAAGGGTGCTTCATGAAGCGCCCGTTGACGAAGAAATACTCGTGAACTCCCTTCTTTCTTGCCGCTTCGGGCTTGCCTACGAAGCCGTGGATGCGGCACAGGGTGGTGTCAACGCCGACGGGCAGTATCTCCTGATTGAACCTTTTGCCGAACACATCGGCTATCCGCTGGCGCAAACTGCCGGCGCGAAGGCACAGAAGTTCCGTGCCGTTGCTGTGCAGGGTGAACTTTATGTCGGGATAGACCAGCACTATGCGCTCGTAGGCCGCCATGATATTGTTGAGTTCGGTGGCGTTGGTCTTGAGGAACTTGCGCCGTGCCGGTACGTTGAAGAACAGGTTTTTCACGAGAAAGTTGCTGCCCACGGGACACGACACCGGCTCCTGGCCGGTGACACCCGACCCGGCGATGGTCACAATCGTGCCCACCTCGCTGCCGGCGGTACGGGTGCGCAGCTCCACCTGTGCCACTGCGGCTATGGAAGCCAGCGCTTCGCCACGGAAACCCATGGTGTGGAGGGCGAAAAGGTCGTCGGCCTTGCGTATCTTGGAGGTCGCATGGCGCTCGAAAGACATACGCGCGTCGGTCTCGGTCATGCCCTTTCCGTTGTCAATCACCTGTATTGAGGTGCGCCCGGCATCCACTACAAGCACCTCGATGGCGCTTGCACCGGCGTCAATGGCGTTCTCCACGAGTTCCTTGACCACAGATGCGGGACGCTGGATAACCTCTCCGGCGGCTATCTGGTTGGCTACCGAGTCGGGAAGCAGTTGTATTATATCACTCATAAGGATTGTTTCGTTAAGACAGGGCACGAGACCCGGACGGGAAACGGTGCAGACTCTCCGCACCGGCCAACGCCTTTGGCCACGCACTACGCCATCAGACACCATGCAACAGCGAGCAGAAGCAGCGCTATGGCGGCGGCTGCGGGCAGCGAGACGGCGGCCCCACGCCCGGAGCCACGGCGGTTGCTGGAGTTTCGCCCGGCGGAAAACGCTCCGCGAAGGCTGTCGGGACGGTAGCCGGCGGTGGGGTTCATGCCCAAATCGCGCCGGGCGCGCTCCTCTATCTCGCGCAGACGGTCGGCCCGTTCGTCCACATAGATGTATTTATGGTTGAACTTCCGTGGTTTGCGTTGCCTGAACAGTGCCATCATCAGCCTCCTTCTTTGTCCGGTTTGCCGCATTCACGGCAGGGGCGGCATCGCCTTCCGATATCAAACCGCCCGTTTGCGGTGCATAACCCGCCGCTTTAGAATCATAACCCGCCGCTTTAGCTGCCGCAAATGCCCCGTTTTTCACCGCCGCCTGTCCCGCTGCCGTTTCAGAAGCGGCGGCTTCAGTGCCCGCAATGCGCGGGGATGACTGTTGCGGCACGCCCTGCTGCGGCGACGAAAGGTGCTGCAGCGGGGCTTCCTTGCGCCTGATGACCTTCAGCTCCGTACCGGCTTTCTTGCCTCTCCAGTTGAATATGTCAGTCTTGTCGAGCGGTCTGACGTAGTCAAACCATGCAAATCCGGGCAGAAACTTCTTGTCCGGCGGTATCTGGGTCATGGGATACATCACGCCTTCGGCCTTCGGCATCCATATTTTCTTCATCTTTCTGTTCTCCATGAACATCCTCAGGCGGCTCGTCTCGGTGTAGTTCAGACCGAGAAGCGTGCTGTCGCTCCCCTCAACGGGATAATATATGACCAGCACATTGTCGTTTGCCTCGGCCTCGTCAATCTCCCCGTGCTTGAAATAGGCGAACATTTCCTTGGAAGACACCTGGTTGTAGTGCACCGAGTCGGGCATCTGCTCTATGGAGAACGCCTGTCCGATGACGTGGGCACGGTTGACTGTAGAGTCTTTCATGTACACTTCGATCACCTCACCGAGCAGTTGCTGGTTGTTGTTCCACACGATTGGGTCGCGGTACATGGTCATGCACGAGTCCTTGGAGTTATAGACAAGCGAGTCGCACACGGCCTGTACGTCCACCCGATAGGCGCGTACCTTGTTGTAAGCGTGTATCTTGCGGTATACGGAGTCGGTGTTGATGTTGAAAGTGTATATCTTGAATGTGTCCGCATGCATGTATAGCGAGTCCTTTTGCGAGTAGTCTATGGCCACGGCACGCCTGGTTGCGAGAGCATAACCCGTGGTTTCGTCATACCAGCAGTAGTCGCCGGTGAGCATGTTACGGTTGGTTGAGTCGGTATAGACAACGTTGCTGAAGGCTTCGCTCGTGCCTTTCCTGCTGTCATGATACACACTGTCGCCCACCATGGTGCGCCCGTTGTTTCTCATAGTGGATCGTCCGTAGAGCTGCGACCGCTCGTTGCGCGTGTCATAGTAGCCGTCTTCGGTGTAGATGCGGCTGCTTCCCGACGTGATATGCGACGGTCCCGTGACGTGGGCCATCGACTTGTCGGTGTCGTAGTGCAGGGTGTCAGAGGTCAAGTAGTAGTCCTTGCCCTTCATACGCACGTCGTAATAGAAGTCAGCCTGTTTGGTTTCGGTGTTGTACTCGCCCCAATCGGAGGTCAGCACGGTCTGCTTGTCCACCAGTTTGCCGCCGTTGAAGAAGTAGCCCGTATTGTAAAGGCGGTCAAAGTTGAGGCTGTCTGTATAGAGAGTGGTCGCCTTGCGGTGCTTCAACACCACATTGTGGCGCGCTTCGGCCATCTGTTCGTTGCCGTCATAGAAGGCTTTGTCACTGAAAAGTGACAGGGTGTCGCCCTGATACATGCGCACATGGCCGAAAGCATTGAACGAGTTGGTTGACTCATAGAAGTGTGCGCTGTCGCAATACAGCTGCGCTCCCTGGTGCTTGAAGTGCACCTTTCCGGTGAGAATCTGCGCCCCGGGGTTCTCAAACTCGTTGTAACTCAACTGGTCAGCGTGCACAAGATAAACGCGGTTGTCCGCCATTTTGGGCTTGCGCGCACCAGTGCGCCTCTTCGTCTGGGGCTTTGACTGTCCTGAAGGCTGCATTGACTGTGCCACACATAGTCCAAACAGGCACAGAATCGCTGCCATGGCGACTCTATGCCCGTTTGTCCTTGTCCTTAAATATGCGATGAATGTCATTTAATCCAGCCTGCGTATTCAAAATTACAGCCCTTATAGCGGTCGTCGATGCGCGTGTAGGTGGTCTTAATCTTGTCAACCACCCAATCGTGCAGCTTGGTTTCGCGCCGTTTGTTGAGCACCAGCTCCTTCAAAGTCTGGTAGTCTTCGGTGGCATTCGCCTTGTGTCCGTCTGTCCGGCTCTTGAGTTTCACTATGGCACACACCGTCTTTCCCCTCGCGTTTATCATCTCGAACGGAGCGGAGACCGCACCCACGGCCATTGTATCCACCACCCGCGCCACCTCGGACGGCAAGTCCTGCATGCGGAACTTCGACGTGTATTCGCCGACGGCCAGACTGTTGGCCATAAGTCCGTGGTTGTTGCGCGTGTCCTTGTCGTCGGAAATGACCGAAGCCCCCTCTTCAAAGGTGAAAGTGCCGGCGACAATCTCGCTGCGTATGGAGTCCAACCGCGCCAACGAACCGTTTGTCGAGGCTTGCGACACCTTTGGCTTTATCAAAATGTGGCGCACCTTGATCTTGTCTCCGCGCTTGTCGATGAGCTGAATGATGTGATAGCCGAACTCAGACTCCACTATCTTCGACACTTTCTTAGGGTCTGTCAGGTTGAAGGCCACGGCTGCGAAGGCAGGGTCAAGCATTCCACGGCCTGTATAGTCGAGTTCGCCGCCCCGGCGTGCCGTTCCGGGATCCTCGGAGTACAGCCTTGCGAGGGTGGAGAAGGACGTTTCGCCCTTGGTAACCCTTTCCGTGAATCCGCGAAGCTCCTCTTTCACGCGGTTAATCTCCTCCTGCTCAATCTTGGGGGTCTGCGTTATGATTTCCACCTCGACCTCTGTCGGCACGAAAGGCAGGCTGTCCTTGGGCAAGGAGTTGTAGTAACGGCGCACTTCGGCAGGGGTTACCTTGATGTCCTCCACGAGTTTGCTCTTCATCCGCTGCGTCAGCATCATGTTCTTCAGCACGTCGTGCAGCTCGTTGCGCATCTCCGTGACGCTCATCTTGCGGTATTCCTCCAGCTTTTCGCGCGAGCCGGTCTGCTGAATCCAGTCGTTTATGCGCTCATCCACGGCAGACATGACCTCTGATTCGGTCACTTCCACACTGTCGATGGCCGCCTGGTGTAGAAAAAGCTTCTGCACAGCCAGCTGTTCCGGTATCACGCAGTCCGGATCTCCGCTCCATCGGGTGCCTTCCTGCAAGGCTTGCAACCGTGCAGCCTCGACATCCGACTTCAAAATGGCCTCGTCGCCCACTATCCAGAGCACCTCGTCAATGACATTCCTGCCGCCTGACGTTGTGTTATCATCCGCCTTAACGGCCGAAATGGCGGCAAAGGCCAGCAGTGCCAGTGCCAGACAGCGTGTCATGCCTGTATTCTTTCTCATCTTTTCACTTGTGGTTGTTTACCGTTGACAGCACTTCCTTGTTGACAACGACATTGTATTTCCTGCGCAGGTCGGCCACCCACTCCTGTTCGAGCGCATCCTGATAGTCGGCAGTGACTGCTCCGCGCACGTCAGTGTAGTCCTCCGGCCCCTTCTTCAGCACCTTCCCGTAGGTTGCGTCTATGGGATAGCCCTTTGTCTCGGCCACTACGGTGTCCTTCTTGAACACATTGCGGTCAACCAGTGCGTTGTCGCCCTTCTTGAACAGTCCCTTCTCCGCCCTTATACGTATCAGTGTGTCGGGGTTGAACGTCCTGCGGAGAGCGTCATTCCATTGGTCGAAGCTCAGTTTCTTCACGCATTTCCGCACCGCTTTCACGTCTTCAGGAGTCTTGACGTGGTAGGCTATGCCCTTGAAGCGCGGCTCTGTCCATGCGTACCGTTTCTTGTTCTTCTTGAAAAACGCCTTCAGACCCTCCTCATCCTTTGACGCCTTTTCCCAAACGGTGCGGTTGCTTATCTCGTAGAGCAGCAGTCCGTCGTGATACTCGCGCACCAAGTTGCGCAAGTCGGGGTCTGCGGCCGTCATGGAGTCGGCTCTGGTGTCCATAACCTGTTCCTTGGTGAGGCTGCCGTGCGACCTTGCCACAATCGAGTCGATGTTTGCCGAGGCTATCTGGTCGCGCAGGTTGCGCTTTTCTATGAATTGCAATATGCTGGGGCGCAGTGTGTCGAACGGTTCCAGCTGCTTGCGCTCCTTCATAAGTACGATATGGTAGCCGGCAGGCGACTCGAAAGGCTCGCTCATCTCGCCCTCCTTGAGCGCATAAGCCTTTTTTTCAAACTCCGGGAACGTCTGTTTCGGCCCCAGCCATGGCAACAGGCCGCCGTTACGTGCCGACATGGGGTCCTGGGAGTAAGTCTCTGCCAGCTTGGCGAAGTCACCTCCGGCCTTCAGCACGCCATATATGGAGTCTATGCGCGCCTTTGCCGCCTTCTGTTCGTCGTCTCCGGCCTTCTGGTTGAGCCGCAGAAGGATGTGGGCAGGGCGTATAAGCCCCTGCGGGCCTATGCTTTTCTTGGTGTTCTCGTATATTTTCACAGCCTCGCGCTCCACATCTTCGTCTGAAACGAACGACGGGCGGATCTGCAGGTCGCGGTATTGGGCAAATTCCTTCTTGAATGAGGACAGCGTGTCGAGCTTTGCGTCGAGCGCGGCGGCCACTTTCAACTTGTAATTGACGAACAGCTCAACGTATTCGCCAACGGTTTTCTTGTCTATCACGCCCTCGGAGTTGTTCTTGTTGTACGAGTATTCAAACTCGGAGCGCAACACCGGCTGGCCGTTTATGCTCATAACCACCGGGTCGTCATGCGTTTGTGCTGCCGCAAGCAGCGGACAGCCCATCAAGACGGCCAAGATTGTTTTCCTGTTCATTGGTCTTTCTTCGTTTATTCGCGGTTGTTGTGGTAAATGGAGATTGTTTTCTTGAAATGGGGGATTATGGACAGACACCACAATCCCCCGTTCAGAGTATGAAAAATCAGTCGTTCGGCCTCGAATAGTTGGGAGCTTCGCTCGTAATGGAGATGTCGTGCGGATGGCTCTCAAGCACACCTGCGTTGGTTATCCGGGTGAACTTTGCGTTGTGGAGCGTGGCTATGTCACCTGCACCGCAGTAGCCCATGCCGGAGCGGAGGCCGCCTACGAGCTGATAAACCACCTCCTGCACCGTTCCCTTGTACGGTACGCGGCCTGCAATGCCTTCGGGCACGAGCTTTTTCACGTCCTTTGTGTCGCCCTGGAAATAGCGGTCTTTGGAGCCGTTCTTCTGTTCCATGGCCTCCAAAGACCCCATTCCGCGATAGCTCTTGAACTTTCTTCCGTTGAAAATGATGGTTTCGCCGGGGCTTTCTTCCGTACCTGCCACGAGCGAACCAATCATAACCGAACTGCCACCTGCCGCAAGGGCCTTGACAACATCGCCGGAATAGCGCAGTCCGCCGTCGGCTATCAAAGGCACACCGGCGCCCTGGAGCGCACTGTACACGTCATATACGGCCGACAACTGCGGAACTCCCACGCCGGCCACGACGCGTGTGGTGCATATAGAGCCGGGGCCTATGCCCACTTTCACCGCATCGGCTCCGTTATCCACCAGCATCTTGGCCGCAGCTCCCGTAGCTACGTTGCCAACCACGATGTCAACGTTGGGGAATGCTTTTTTTGCCTCCACAAGTTTCTCAACCACATATTTTGAGTGGCCGTGGGCGGTGTCGATAACGATTGCGTCAGCACCGGCATCCACCAGAGCCTGCATGCGAACCAGTGTGTCTGCCGTCACGCCGACACCGGCTGCCACGCGCAGACGCCCCTTGCTGTCCTTGCAGGCCATGGGCTTGTCCTTGGCCTTGGTTATGTCCTTGTATGTAATGAGCCCCACGAGGTGGTTGTCCTTGTCAACCACGGGGAGTTTCTCTATCTTGTTTTCCTGAAGAATCTGCGCCGCAGCCGTGAGGTCGGTCTGCTGGTGGGTGGTCACGAGGTTCTCTTTCGACATCACGTCGTCCACTTTCTTGTCCAAGTGGCGCTCAAAGCGCAGGTCACGGTTGGTGACGATGCCCACAAGGTGGTTCTCGTCATCGACAACGGGTATGCCTCCGATGTGGTACTCGGCCATCATGTCGAGCGCATCCTTGACTGTGGAGCCGCGACGGATGGTCACAGGGTCGTAGATCATGCCGTTTTCTGCCCTTTTCACTATGGCCACCTGACGGGCTTGCTCGTCTATGGTCATGTTCTTGTGTATTACTCCGATGCCACCCTCGCGTGCAATGGCAATAGCCATCTGTGCTTCGGTCACAGTGTCCATGGCTGCCGTCACAAACGGGATGTTCAACTCGATGTTTCTGGAGAACTTTGTCTTCAGTTCCACCGTCTTTGGCAACACTTCCGAGTAAGCTGGGATTAGCAGGACGTCGTCATAGGTCAAGCCGTCCATCACTATTTTATCTGCAATAAATGATGACATAAATGTAACTATAAAAATTATTGCGTGCAAATTTAGCAAAAAAGATCAAGAATGTGCCCGTGCTCCGCCTTTTTCTTCCGCAGTTAACACGATTTAATGTGCGCTTCATGCGTTTCAAGCGCGGCTGAACGGCGGTCAAAGGCAGGAGTTGCGCACCCCGTTCCGCCGCTTTCTAAGTCAATGAAAGTCAGACAGTTCACAGAACCCGGCCATTTACGGCCCGTAAACCGCCTGTTTACGGGGCACAAACAGGGCGTTTACGAGTGCCAAGTATGCCTTTTACGTGTACCAAACCGTACAGTTACGCACCGCAAACGCCGGGTTGCCGTTGCGTAAGGCTTCCTTGCCTCCCTTTATGCGTCTGTTCCCGAAGCCCGGCTTGGGGGACAGACCGGCAGGACGGGGCGAGTTTGTGCGACATTTGCTTGCGTATTTCAAGTTATTTGCCGACTTTTGTATGTGTGTCAGGGCGGTTCAGGCGCCTGACGGGTACATTAACGCAGCAAGACAATGACAGATTGGGAGAAGATGCAGGCCGGCGAGATATACAATGACTTCGCCGAAGACCTGTTCAACAGGCGGGTTTGGGCGAAAAATCTGTTCCGTGCCTACAACCGTCTGGACGACAGCGAGGTGGAAAAGCGCAACGACATAATGCGGAAGCTGTTCAAATCGGTAGGCAAGAACGTGTGGATAGAGCCTGACTTCAGGTGCGAGTTCGGCCGGAACATCACCATTGGCGACAACGTGTATATCAATTTCGGGTGCGTAATCCTCGACTGCGGACAGGTGACAATCGGTTCCGGCACGCTGATCGGGCCTAATGTGGGGCTTTTCTCCGGCAACCACACCACTGATCCTGTGGAGAGGGCAGCCGGAGGCCTTGTCCCCAAGCCGATAAACATAGGCAGCAGGGTGTGGCTTTGCGGCAATGTGAGCGTCGTGCCCGGCGTGTCTATAGGTGACGGCTCGGTAATCGGCGCCGGCAGTGTGGTCACCTGCGACATCCCGTCAGGGGTGGTTGCGGCAGGAAACCCGTGCCGTGTGCTGCGGAAAATCACGGAGAGCGACAAGGTGGGCTATGCCCCCGGAGCGCAGAAGTGACAGGTTTTCAAGAACGGACACAAGGATTTCAATATAGTTTTCATGCTGGAAGTAAAGGGATTATCGGCCTCCGATGACGGCCATACGCTGTTTCGGGGCGTTTCATTCACCGTTGCCGACGGCGAGGCGGCTGCTGTTTCGGGAGGGCAAGGCGGCGGATTGACGCTGCTGCTCCACGCCATAATGGGGCTGTACCCACCGGACGAGGGGCACGTGAGCATCGACGGCGAACTGCTTACGCCCCTTTCGGCAGGGGAATTCCGCAAGCTGATGGCCTATATCCCCACGGAAACGCCGCAGACAGGCGGCACTGTGGAGGCTCTGCTGCGGCAGCCTTTCGGCCTTGAAGCCAACCGTGCGAAACCGTTTTCCCGGCAGTTGCTGCTTGAAGAGTGGCAGTTGCTCGGACTGGACGAGGGCGTTCTCCGTCAGCATGTGGCGGACATTTCCACGCGGGAGCGGCAGCTTGCCATGCTTTCCCTGGCCGGTGTTCTGGCCAAACCCATCGTCCTGGTTGACAGTCTGGCGGCGTTGGCCGGGACAAACGGCGAGGCTTTGGCGGCTGACTACCTGCTACGGCTCGCCCGGCGCGGCTCTTCGGTGGTGGCAGTGGCCGGCAGCGGCTCGTTTTCCGCCCGGTTTGAAAAGCACATCAGCCTGACTTCCGCCGTATTTTGACCGTCTCCGCCACCTGAAACCATACCTACTTATATATAGTATTGTCCTAATCACGATAACAAACATGGAATTTCCTTACTGGGGACTGTTCTTTTCCCTGCTGCTTCTGGCCGCTCCGCTCGCCGTTTTCTGGCGGTTGGGCGGCGGAATGCTGCGTTCTTCGGCTGTGGCAATAGGCCGCATGGCCGTACAACTGCTGTTCGTGGCCATCTACATGGAGTGGCTTTACGCCCTAAACAGCATCGCCGCCGACCTCGCATGGATGGTGTTGATGACCGCAGCCGCAGCGTTTTCGCTGGTGAGCCACAGCTGTTTGTCCCGTAAAAAGCTGCTCCTGCCCGTAGCCGGCGGACTGTTTGCCTCGGTTGTGTTGGTGGGTCTCTACCTGCTGGTGGCCGTGATGCGCCCTGCCAAACTGACGGACACGCACTGGACAGTGCCTGTTTTCGGACTGCTTCTGAGCGGTGTGCAAAGCGTGGGCAAGGCCGTTCTGGAGGCTTTCTATTCAGGTTTGCGCCACAATTCCGCCCAGTATTACTTCCTGTTGGGCAACGGCGCGAGCCACCGCGAGGCCGTTCTGCCGTTCATAAAGGGCGCATTGCAGAAAGGCTACGCACCGCTTTTGACCAGCGTGTCGGCGGTTGGCATCGCCACAATGCCCGACATGATGATGGGAGCGATGCTCGGAGGGGTGGCGCCTGCCACTGCTGCGGTGTGGCAGACGGGCGTTTTGGCCGGCATACTCGCCGCTCCGGCGGTCTTTACGGCGGTGGCGCTGTATCTTGCCGACAGCCTTACGTTCGACCGGTGCGGCCGTCTGCGCAACGTGTTCCGGCAGGACTGACACGCCATTTTGGCAGATTGAAACACCATTTTGGTAGATTGATTTACGTCAACCGCATTGACGCAGGTCAAAAACAAGGGCATTTGGCGATAAAAACCACCCGGTTTGTGTACGCACACAAGCGTTTGGCGTTACCTTTGCACCAGAAACACAAAGAAAGGATAACACCGGGGTGTGAAGAAGCGCCCCACAAGACTGAAAAAAGTGAAACTTAGCAAAGTAAAGAAAGGTAAAAAGATTATGAGAAGGATGATGAAAAAGATCGGGGAGAGCAGGAAATTCAACAACTACTGTATGAATATGCTCCGCATGTACGGTTATGGAAAAGTGAACATGCCCGCCTGACACAGTCCGGAAGGCACGTTTTGATACGCCGGCGAGGCTGTTTCCAGCATACAAGTGCTGCAAACAGCCTCGCTTCTTTTTGTTTTCACGCCCTTTTGGGCTACCTTTGCACAAAGCAAGCGGCGGTTCGCATCTCCGGCACCGCCGCCAAAAACGGAACAACTGCTATGAAAAAAGGAATGAAACTGTGCCTTTGCGCACTCGCAACGGTATGTTTGTCCGTGGTTTACGGACTTTCCGACGGTCGGAAAGCAATCGTTGCAGACAGTCAGGAGACCGCCGGCGAAGGTGCAAGTGTGGCACTTGGCTACGAAATACCGGCCACAAGGCAAGGCAGCGGCGAGCAGATACTGTACCGCAAGGGCTACACTGTGTCATACAACCGCGCCACCCGGCTGCCGAATTGGGTGGCCTGGCACCTCACAGCCGACCATGTTGACGGCCCTTACAAGCGCAAGGGGGTGGCGTTTCAGGAGGATACGGAGGTGGAAACGCCCCGTGCCACCACTGCCGACTACACCTCTTCGGGCTACGACCGCGGCCATATGTGCCCGTCAGGCGACTGCAAATGGAGCGAAAAAGCCCAGCAAGAGTCGTTTCTCCTCACCAATGTCTGCCCGCAAGTGCACGGGTTGAACGCCGGCGACTGGAACGAAATGGAGGCGCAGTGCCGCCGTTGGGCAAAGGAATACGGCAACCTGTATATCGTCTGCGGCCCTATCCTCTACGGAAAGTCGCGCCACAAGACCATAGGACGCAACAAGGTGACGGTGCCGGAGGCCTTCTTCAAGGTCGTTTTGCGTACAGGCAAGGACACTGCGGCCATCGGTTTCATCTACAAGAACGCGCCCGGCAACCGCCCTAAGGGCGACTACGCAAACACGGTTGACGAGGTGGAGCGCATAACCGGCTACGACTTCTTCCCCACCCTGCCCGACGACACCGAGCGCAAGGTGGAATCCGAAGCCGATACCGACGCCTGGTTCTGACAATCCAGCCTTTTTCTTCCGACTGCCCTACACTTCCCTTCCTACAAACCTGACTTTTTCTTCCCAACAGCCCTACACTTCCCTTCCTACAAACCTGACTTTTTCTTCCCAACAGCCCTACACTTCCCTTCCTACAAACCTGACTTTTTCTTCCCAACAGCCCTACACTTCCCTTCCTACAAACCTGACTTTTTCTTCCGACGACCCTGACCTTTCCACAGGCGACTCCGCCACTCGGTATCAGCCTCCTGTCGGGTTTCACGTTGAGAATCATGCTTTTTAGGTATTGTAAAGCCGCTGCTTATCGGCTAATTTTGCAGCATAAAACAGTCTAAACGCATGAACACCAATACTGAAAAGGCAGCTCCCGTTGACATGAAGGTTCTGATGAACCACATATACGAATACAAAAAAGGCGTGAGACGCATGGTTCTCTTCACCTTTAACAAGAAGTACGAACACATAGCCATCACACGTCTGGAGCACCAGAACATCAGTTACATCATACAGCCCGTGGGCAACGACAGGCTGAACCTGTTTTTCGGACGCAAGGAGTGCCTCGATGCCATCCGCATGATGGTCACACGTCCGCTCAACCAGCTCACTCCCGAAGAAGACTTCATACTCGGAGCGATGCTCGGCTACGACATTTGCGCCCAATGCGAACGCTATTGCGAGCGCAAGGGACGTAGCGCCACCCGCCGCTGCTCCTGACACATCGAACAAACCCCAAACTTCCATCCCCAATCCGCAACTCCCTGCGCAAAAACCGCCCAGGACTTGCGGATTTTTCAGTACAGAAAAGTGCCGTATCACCCGTTCGCAACCTCGAAGAGGCGGCATCTCTGTAACCCCTTTGCAGCGTTAGCGTAACATGGAGAGTGTTCTTCCAGTGCCCATACGTGCTTCACCGGTGACCATACACGCTTCTTCCGTGACCATACACGCTTCACCGGTGACCATACACGCTTCTTCCGCCCCCCCATAAACGCAAAACGCCCCGGGGACATCTGTCCTCGGGGCGCACGCTTCCGTGCCATGACGCACGGGGAAAGTCGGGCGGCCT
>CAVAPI010000034.1:0-21772 GCA_963590445.1 Lachnospiraceae bacterium
TTCTATGGTCTAAAGGTACAAAAACTTTTGGACATAGCAAAGCCCTGGCTTGGGAAAGTCAGGGCTTTGTGATTTTTTATTTATAAGGGCATTTTGACACACCCTCTTTGGCTGTCGTAAACGGTGCATTTGCGACCCGCAAACGGGCGGTTTGTGATGTGTAAACGACCGGGTTTCGTTTTGCAGGCGTCGCCTTTGGCTGTTGCAAACGGGCTGTGCGCAGTGCGGTAACGCCATGGTAATGCGGATGAAACGCCATTGCAACACCGGTTACTTACCTTTGCGCCCGTGAAACTCCGTACATTCTTCACTATGAAAGCGGCCTCCGTACTCTTGGCAATGGTCTTTCCGGCCGTTTCAGGTATGGCTCAGGCTGTGCCGGACAGCACCCTTACGCTGCCCGAAGACGCCGTTTCCCGTCCCGACACCGCTGCCTTTCGCGTAAAGCCGGGCCGCTTTGCCGCGGCCATAGACAGGATTTCGTCGTCGCGGCTCTACCGTATGACATACATAGGCGTGCCTTTGGTGGCAGGCGGACTGATAGTCAAGGGCGAAGACACCCACTTCCGCAACCTGCGGAACAACTATATGCCCGACTTCAACCGCCATGCTGACGACTATTTGCAGTTCGCTCCGCTGGCCGTAATGGGCGCTTTGAAACTGTCAGGCGTGGAGAGCCGCAGCTCGTGGGGGCGCATGGCGGTGTCTGATGCGGCCTCTGCCTTGATTATGGGCGGCATTGTAAACACCATGAAGACCGCAACCAAGGTCACCCGACCCGACGGTTCCAACAACCATTCGTTCCCTTCAGGCCACACGGCCACGGCGTTTATGTTCGCCACCATGCTCAACAAGGAGTACGGACACGTCAGTCCCTGGATTGGAATAGGCGGTTATGCGGCGGCAACCGCTACGGGTCTGATGCGTATGGCCAACAACAAGCACTGGCTAAGCGACGTTCTTACGGGTGCGGGCATCGGCATTTTGGCCACGGAGACGGGCTATTGGCTGGCTGATGCCGTGCTTGGCGACAAGGGAGTGAAGCCTGTTGAGGGCAGGGAAAGCCTTGGCCGTATGCAGAAACCGTCGTTCTTCAGCCTGTATGTAGGCATGAACGTGCCGCTGAGCCACTATGATTTGGACGACGAAACGCCGTTCCGCACCTCGTCAGGCAGCAGTGCGGGACTCGAAGGGGCGTGGTTCTTCAATCCATACGTGGGAGTTGGCGGCCGTTTCACGGTCTCAACCACTGCGATAATAGTCAATGGAAGCCATGCAGAAGCCAACACTTTCAATGCCATATCCCTCTGTGGCGGCAGCTATTTCTCCTGTCCGCTGTCGTCACGTTGGCTTGTAGGCAGCAAAATCCTTGTGGGTTCAGTGCGCTATCCGTCGCTGACGCTGACCGAAAAGACCGTGTCCGAGAACCACGGCTTGTGCTTTGGCAGCGGCGTGTCGCTCACTTTCCGCGCCAAAGCGCACTATGGCATGCGCTTTTTCCTCGACTACAACCTCCTGCCTTCCCACAGCAGGGACAGCAAGGAGTACATGAACACCCTCGTACTCGGCTCTGCGTTTATGGTAACACTGTGATTTCCGGGTATGCCATTGCCGCTTGGCATTCCCGATATTGGCACTTGGCTATGACAAACCGCCCGTTTACGCATCGTAAAGGGGCGGTTTGGCTGTCGTAAACGGTGCATTTGCGACCCGTAAACGGGCGGTTCGTGAAAAGCAAACAGCAGGGTTCTGCAAACAACTGGTTGGCAGTGGGTTACAGAGCGTGGCGTTTGCCGGTGTTTAAGACTGTGTCCCCGGTTGGAAAGCACGCTGTTAGCCGTCGCTAAAGCCATGCTTCCCGGGCGCCAAGCTATTGCTTTGAACAGCGCGCGAGGTAGTCTTTCATGGCCTTTGCGTCCGCTTCAGCGTCTGTAACCACTTCAAGGAGCATAGGCCGAGTGGCATCCCGCGTGAGCAGAGCCACTATCCCCATCTGCATTTCGGCCATGTTGGCGGCCTTAATGTAGCCTATGTCGTTTTGCGTACAGATGCCTTGTGCATCGGAAGCGTGGGCGGCGGCTATGTAACCGTGCGCCGCAGGACTGTCGGACAGCCCCTTGAGCCGGCGGAATATGCCGCCCTCGCCGTTGTTGAGCAGCAGTATGCGCAGGTTTCCCCTTAGGTTTGTGTTCCACAAGGCGTTCTGGTCGTAGAAGAAACTGAGGTCGCCGATGATGCAGAACACCCTGTCGCCGGTGGCCAGAGAGAAGCCCGCTGCTGTGGAGAGGCACCCTTCGATGCCGTTGACTCCGCGGTTGCACCACACGTAGTGGCCGGCATAGATGTTGGCAAGACGCACTGCGGTACTGTTGGCGTAATGGGTTTGCAGCGGATAGTCCATGTCTTCCAGCTGCTCTTCGAAGTATTTCACCGCAGCCATCTGCGAGTATTCCGGCTCGAAGTCGGCAGTCTGGCGGTCGGCTTCGGCCAGTGCGCCGCTCCAAAGCGCGCGGTATGCGGCTCGGTTCCGGGCTGCTTCCGACAGGCCGGTGGCTTCTTTGCTGTCGGCAGACGTAGCGGCCGCGTCGGCCAAAGCCTTGAGCATGGCGTTGAGATGGCGGTTGTCGCTGTACTCAACCACCTGTGTGAGCGACATGAGCGGGTCGGCCAGCGCTCCTGCATCGGCTGTCAGCAGCCACGTCTCGGCCTGTGCCTGGCGCAGAAGCCGCCGCGTGTGCTTGCTTACTATCGTGTCTCCGACGTACAACACGAAGTCCGGCCGGTACTCTTCGGCGGCTTTGATGCGGCAGATGGCCTCGTCAAAGTGTGCAACTCCGCCCCCGTTGCTCAGCGGCTCGCGTATTACGGTCATGCATCCGGCGAGTTTTTCTATCGTACTGTCGCTGATGGCGTTGTAAGGCATCTGTCCTATTGCCGCCATCGGTCTGTTTGACCGCAGGAAAGCGGCAAGCAGAGGGGAGGGGAGTGACGGTTTTGAATCGGAAGCCTCCGTTTGCAGAGCCGTGGATGTGCGCTTTATCACCCGTTCCTGCGGCAGTTTGTCTGTGTTGAAGTTGAACAAAGGTTCTGTTATCGGCACGTTTATATGCACAGGAGCACCGTTGCGGAGGGTTGAAAGGTACAGTGCCTCGTTGACAAGGCGGTTGCAGTGCCAGCGTTCGGTGGGGTCGTGGGGTTCAGGCAGGCTCACTGCCTTGCGCACAAGGCCGCCCAGCGCACCCGGCTGGGGCATTGTCTGTCCGTCAAGCTGCCCTATCCATGCCGCAGGGCGGTCGGCTGACACTACAATGAGCGGCACATGGCGGTAGAAAGCCTCGGCCACAGCCGGCGCAACATTGAGCAGAGCGGAGCCGGACGTTACGCATACCACCACGGGGCGGCCTGTTTTCAGTGACAATCCCAAGGCATAAAACCCCGCCGACCGCTCGTCTGTGACGGGGAAACACTCTATTTGCTTGCACTCAGTGAGGTTGTGGACTATCGGAGCGTTGCGGCTGCCGGGGCAAACTACGGCCTTTTCAACGCCGTGAGCCGCGAGTAGCGCCGTGAGTATGTTTACGTTTTCTTTGTCAGAGTACATCCTTTTCGCTTGTTTCTGTATTGTTTTCGGTTGGCTACTGTCGTGTTGTCGGTTGAATTCTGTATTGTTTTCGGTTGGCTACTGTCGTGTTGTCGGTTGAATTCTGTATGGTTACAGACCTGTTTCCAGTCCGATTACGCTGCCCATAGTGGCCGTTTTAGCCACAGTTTCGAGCCACTCGGCAGTCTCGGAGCTGGCGTCCACGAGTCCTCCGCCGGCATACAGGCGGTACAGGTCGGGCGTTATCTCCATGCAACGCAGCGACACGCACAGGTTGGTCAGCCCGTCTGCGTCCAGCGGGCCGACTATTCCGCTGTAGTAACGGCGCGGTCTGCTCTCGTTGTCCAGTATGAATTGGAGTGCCGGATGCTTGGGCAAGCCGCATACAGCGGGCGTCGGATGGAGCGCATCGAGCAGGTTGCCGAGCCTGTCCCCACGGTTCAGGGTGAACGAAAAGTCGCTCCGCAGGTGGACAAGGTTGCCCGCTCTCACCGTATATGGCCCCTTTTCGGTCACGTTGCCGGCAAACGGGGCTATGCACCCGGCGATATACGATGCCACATACCGCTGTTCACGGATGTTCTTCGCACTCCATTCTATGCCTTTGTCGTCACTTTTGCCCATGGAGACGGGCGGATTGTCGAACGAAAGCTGGCCGTCTGACAGCGTCATAGTGCCGGCCAAGGCCATCGTTTCCCACCGCCCGTGCCCGCCTTTCAGCAGTATTTCGGGCGTAGAGGCAAGCCATGTGCCGCTCCGGGCGGTGCTTACGAGGGCGACAAACAGGCGCGGATACATCCGGCATGCCCTTGAAAAGAGTTGCAGGAGGGACGGTTTCTGTATGGCAACGGCTGTGGAGCGCCGCGAAAGCACTATCTTCTGGAACTTGCCGGCAAGGATTTCGGAGTGGAAACGGGCGAAATCGGCGGCATAAGAGCTGCGGTCGGCTTCCGCAAGTATGGCCTTGGGAGTGGTTCCGCCACAGTCCGGCAGGTCGGAGACGGCCATTTCGCTCGTCTTGTCGGGGCGTATGAGCAGTATGGGGCAATCCCCTGACGGTGCAAACGGCGACATGACGAAGCCCCGGCGGCCGTTCAGGCTCGCCAGCGACAGCATCTCTTCAGGCTCGCCGGCGGTTTGCTCCACCTTGACGCACCTGTCGGCCAGCGGCAGACGGTAGATAGCGAAGGCCGTCATCGGGCGTTGCTCCCCGTGTCCGGGCGTTTTATGTAGTTGGTGACGCTCACTGCCGATACCGTGTCGCCCTGTTCGTCCGTTATGGTGACCGTCCAGTGGTGCAGGGTCTGCCCCTTGTGAATCAAGTGCGCAACGGCTGTGACCGTAGTCCCTGCTTTTGCGGGCTTCAAGTGCTGCCCGCTCACGCTGATACCCATGCAGTGGCAGTCGGGACAGAGGGCTTGCGAACCGGCACCGGCCAGGTTTTCGGCCAAGGCAAGCGACGCCCCGCCGTTCAGGAGGCCGTATGGCTGGCATGTGCGGCCGTCAACGGGCATCGTAGCGGTGCACTTGTCGCTGTCGGGGGTCGAGACAAGCTCGATACCCAAGGCGGAAATCATCGTAGGCCGGCTGTCTGCAATATTCTTTATGTGCTCTAAATTCATGTTGCTCTTTGCTTTAGCTTGTCTTACCGTAATGCTCTTGTCAGTAAACGGTGCGTTTACGGGTCGCAAACCGCCCGTTCAGCACCCGCAAACCGCCCGTTCGGCTGCCGTAAATGGCCGGTTTGTTTTCTCTGGCGGCACATTCAGCAGGTCTTGCCGCACTGAATGGCTGACATATATCGGGCACACATATCCGCGCAACGCTCTCCGTCCACTCCTGCGGAGACTATTCCGCCGGCGTAGCCCGCACCCTCGCCGCAGGGGAACAGCCCCTCCAGCCTGACGTGCATCAGGGTTTCGCTGCTTCGGAGCACGCGTACAGGCGATGAAGTCCTCGTTTCCACGGCTATCATGGCCGCCTCGTTGGTGAGGAAGCCCCTACAGGAACGCCCGAACGCCTTGAACCCCTCCTGCAGCCGCCGGGTTATGAACGGCGGAAGCCAGAAATGGAGCGGCGAAGAGATGAGTCCCGGGGCGTAGGAGCTGGCCGGCAGGTCGTAACTCAAACGGCCGTTGACGAAATCGGCCATGCGCTGCGCCGGAGCGGTCTGTTTCATGTTGCCCTGTTGCCAACAGTCACGTTCTATCTGTTCCTGCCACAGCATCATGCGCAACGGATCGTCGCCCTCAATGTCCTCCGGGCGGGTCTCAACCACCATTCCGCTGTTTGACCACTTGCCCCCTCGGTTGCTCGGACTCATGCCGTTTACCACTATTTGCCGGGCGTCTGTGGCCGCAGGGATAACGAATCCGCCCGGACACATGCAGAACGAATATACGCCGCGCCCCTCTATTTGGGTGACAAACGAATACTCTGCGGCAGGAAGCCACCGTCCCCGCCCCTGCCGGTTGTGGTATTGCATCTGGTCAATCAGTGCCGCAGGGTGCTCAAGGCGTACACCTACGGCCAAGCCCTTGGCCTCCATCTCTATTTTCTCGCTGCCCAGATAGCGGTAAACGTCCCTTGCGGAGTGGCCGGTTGCCAGTATTACGGGGGCCGAAAAGGCCACTTCCCTGCCCGAAACCAGCTCCGTGGCCTCAATGCCGGTCACTTTGTTGCCCTCAACCACGAGCCTTTCCATGCGTGTCTGGTGGTGTACCTCGCCGCCGGAGGCCAGTATCGTGTTGCGCATTGCCTCGATTACCTTGGGCAACTTGTCTGTCCCTATGTGCGGATGGGCGTCGTAAAGAATGGAAAGGGGCGCGCCGTGCTGGCAAAACACATTGAGTATCTTGTCGGTGTTGCCGCGTTTCTTGCTCCGGGTGTAGAGTTTGCCGTCGGAATACGCCCCCGCACCGCCCTCACCGAAGCAGTAGTTGCTCTCAGGGTTCACCTTTTGCTCCTTGGTGATGCCGGCCAGGTCGCGCTTCCGTTCCCTTACGTCCTTGCCGCGCTCGATTACCACAGGGCGGAGGCCGAGTTCAATGAGGCGGAGGGCGGCAAACAGTCCGGCAGGGCCTTCGCCCACGACAACCACCCGGCGCGCTTCCGACACGTCACCGTACCTTGTGCGGACGTAAGCGTCGGCTTCAGGCGTCTCGTTTATATATGTTGCGACCTTCAAGTTGACGTATATCGCGCGGTGGCGTGCGTCTATGCTCTTCCTTATTATGCGTATGGCGTTGATGGTGCGTACATCCAGCCCCTGCATCTCGGCTATATACGCCTTGATACTCTCCTCGTTGGCCGCCGTTTGCGGCAGTACTCTTATGTCAAATTGGCTTGTCATTGTCTGTTTGTTGTGCGTTTCCCGGCCGTTTCCCGCAGCATTGGAACAACAGGCGCTGCGTTTCCCGGTCAATTGCCGTCGTGCTGGAAGCAGCCGATGTCGGGCTTGTCGCCGCGAAGCCTCCCCTTTCTGTCGCGCGGCAGCCAGTAGATTGGCGCGGCACGGCCTATTGCGGTGGAAATACTGTCGGGACGGAAGTCGTAATAGAGGTTGTCTTCATCCACAACCCGGAAATGTGCCTTGCCTTGAACGCTGTCTTTCGGGGTTTCCATCACCACGTTGTCGAACGGAACCAGCCTTGTGGAGTCGGTGACGGGCGGAGTGCGCATTATGCAGTTGGCGAAATAGTAGGCGTAGGCCACGGTCGAGTCCTTGGATTCGCCCATGATTTCGTCTTCGGCATAGCCGGTTATGAGCGTATTGTAGCACACAAAGCCGTGTAAAGGTATGTTTGCGTTGCCCTTGAAGTTGGAGAAACGTAGCGCAACTCCCCTGCCGGCGCTGAACGGATAGAACTGTGCGAGTGTGCAATAGAGCACTTCCGCCTTGCCGCCCGCCACGTAAAGGCAGTCGCCGAGGGTGTTTGAGAGCTGGCAGTTGTGCAGTGCTATGTTGGAACTGGTAGCCACAAGCCCGTAGCCCTTGCAGTTGTGTATGGTGGAGTTGCTCATCACGAGGCGGTAAGCGGCGGAATCGTAGGCGGCGGAGTCGCACTGGATGCCGTATTCCGCACTGTGTATGTCGGCAAAGTCGATGGTATTGCCCGTGGAAGTGGCGTGCAGGCGTATGCCGCGCCACTGTCCGCTGACCCTGTCATACGGCAAATAGCTGAACATACGGTCGGTTCGCTCGCCCCGGAACACCACGTCGCCATTGTCACCGGCCGACCCTTGCACCTTGAGCCGCCCATACACGTCGATGCCGGCACCGCTTCTGAAGTACAGTCGGGTGGGGGAAAGCACGGTAAGCGTGGCCGCACTGTCAACGGAGATGCCCCTGCGCACCAGCACCGGCTTGCTTGTGGCTATTGTCGTGTCGCTTTTTACGGCCAGAGTGTCTATTATCAGTGCGTCCCACGACCATGCGCGCAGCACGACCCGTTGCTCCGCTCCGCTCTCAAGGGCAAACACCAGTTCGTCCTGCACCGTTTGCGGTCCGTCGGCGTTGTTTACGGGTGCGGTAAGTTCAACGAATACGCGTATGCTGTCGCCCTTGCGTATCTCGAAATCGTTGGCCGCGCTGCCGGTAGTGTTGTCGAGAAAGGTGCCGTCCACGTTGATTCTGAAGCCGCTCTGGTTGCCCCGCGCGAGCCGGACGGTGCGTATGCGCAGCCCGCTGCCGCAGTTGTTGCGCACAAGGAACGTGTGCGTTGACGTGGGGACGGTGCTGAACACCGTGTCGAGGCTGACTGTGTCTGCCGAAAAGGTGAGTCGTGCCGACGAACTCGTCGTGAACGAACCGTCATCGGTGCAGGCGGCCAGGGCAACCGCCGCAGTGACCGCCAGAAAAGCGTAAAGCCGTCTTATCATACTTACTGATAAAACGGCTTTATGTGCCTATTATTGCATTGCAGGGCTATTTCTTGTCGCCGAAATAACGCTCGTACAGACCGATGAAACCGGCGCAGTGGCGAGCCTCGTCCTTGGCCATTTCGTGCACGGTGTCGTGGGTTGCGTCCATGCCTGCCGCCTTGGCGTTCTTGGCGATGCGGAACTTGTCCTCGCAAGCGCCCTTTTCCGCAGCTATACGCGCCTCCAGATTGCTCTTGGTGTCCTTCAGGACATCGCCAAGCAGCTCTGCGAACTTCGAAGCGTGCTCGGCTTCTTCCAGCGCATAGCGCTTGTATGCCTCGGCAATCTCCGGGTATCCCTCGCGGTCGGCCTGTCTGCTCATGGCAAGGTACATGCCTACCTCGCCGCACTCGCCGTTGAAGTGGGCCTCAAGGTCCTTTATCATCTCCTCAGACGCTCCTTCCTTGCGTGCCGCACCGAGGATATGCATGGTGGCAAACGAGGCTTGGCCGTCGTCAGCCAGCTCGACAAACTTTGAAGACGGTGCTTTGCAGATGGGGCACTGCTCGGGTGCCGACTCGCCTTCGTGGATGTAACCACATACAGAGCAAATGAATTTCTTTGTCATAAACGGTACTTGTTTAGTTTTAACGGGTGTCTTTTGACCTCCTTGTCGGCAACAAAGTTAGGAATAAAATACGATTGGGCAATCAAAACCTGATGGAATATTTTTCTATTTGTACTGTTTATAATTTAGAAAAAGATAGGATTTGGAGCGAAAACCGCCGGTCTTTTGGTCTAATAGCGTGTCGTAATCGTATGGTAAAGAGTGATATACTGCAAGTAAAGCCGCGGCTCAAGGCAAGCAGGAGGGCGGTTTTTATGGAACGAACAGGCGGTTGATTTATGGCAAAAATCAGGTTGTCATAGCGGGAAACTGTGGTTTCAGACCGGCAGGACAAGGGCTGGTTTTTGCAAACCGCCGGGTTTTACATCGCAAACGGCCTGTTTGCGCTTCGTAAATGCACCGTTTGCGGGTCGTAAATGGCACGTTTGCGGGTGCTGAATGCCGTGTTTATACTCCGTAAACATAGCCTTTGGTGTCGTTAGCGTCATCATTGGCGGTGATGCGGCGGCGGTTCCGATGGCCGCCAAGGGTTGTTTTAGGTGTGAAAGAGATGCTGTTAGGCCGTACTATAAAAGGACTCCAACCGGAATTGAAGCCCTTTTACGGTACGTCTCTTTATGCTTCCTCAGTCTGCAAAGGGTTTTTCAATAAGCAAAGAGGGGGTAGTTCTTCATCGTTTCGTTGACCTTCGAGCGTACCCGTGCTATCACTTCCTCGTTCTCAGGGTCGTTGAGCACTTCCTCAATGAGTCCTGCTATCATCACCATCATGTCCTCCTTCGCACCGCGAGTGGTCATTGCGGGAGTGCCAAGACGGATGCCGCTGGTCTGGAAAGCGCTGCGTGTGTCAAACGGAACCATGTTCTTGTTGACCGTAATGTCTGCTGCCACGAGGGCGTTCTCGGCCACTTTGCCCGTCAGGTCGGGGTACTTGGAGCGCAAATCCACAAGCATGGAGTGGTTGTCCGTGCCTCCGCTTACTATTGTGAAGCCGCGTTTGATGAGTTCGTCGGCCAACACTTTGGCGTTTTTCTGCACCTGTTTTGCCCATTCCTTGAACTCTGGCTGCAACGCCTCGTTGAATGCCACTGCCTTAGCGGCTATGACGTGCTCCAGAGGGCCGCCCTGTGTGCCGGGGAAAACGGCGGAATTGAGCAGCTCACTCATCTTTTTCGTGACGCCTTTCTTGGTCTTCAAGCCCCACGGATTGTCGAAATCCTTGCCCAAAAGGATTATTCCGCCGCGCGGACCGCGCAGGGTTTTGTGGGTTGTGGAGGTCACTATGTGGGCGTATTTCACCGGGTTGTCGAGCAAACCGGCGGCAATGAGACCTGCGGGGTGCGCCATGTCGATCATCAACAGTGCGCCTACCTTGTCGGCAATCCCGCGCATACGCTTGTAGTCCCACTCGCGGCTGTAGGCAGAGCCGCCGCCGATGATGAGCTTGGGCTTGTTCTCGATGGCCAACTGCTCCATCTTGTCGTAGTCAACGCGGCCTGTCTCCCGGTTAAGGTCATAACCTATGGCATGATACAGTATGCCTGACGTGTTTACAGCCGAGCCGTGCGAGAGGTGACCGCCGTGGTCAAGGTTCAAACCGAGGAAGGTATCGCCCGGTTTCAGCACCGTCAGCAGCACTGCGGCGTTGGCCTGCGCACCGGAATGGGGCTGCACGTTGGCGTATTCTGCGCCGAACAGCTTCTTGACACGGTCGATTGCAAGCTGTTCCACCTGGTCTACCACACCGCAACCGCCATAGTAGCGCTTGCCGGGATAGCCTTCGGCATACTTGTTGGTAAGCCATGAGCCCATGGCATTCATCACTTCGTCGCTGACAAAGTTCTCTGAAGCAATCAGCTCCATGCCCTTTAGCTGGCGTTGGTGCTCCTTTTCAATAAGATCAAAAATCTCTTGGTCTTTTTTCATCGCTTGTTCTTTATTCGTTAAGTGTGTTTTTGCTGTTTGCGGTCAGACGAGTTCCACCTTCGACATGTACTGTTCCTTTTCGCAATAGTGGCATTTCAGTACTCCATGTTCCTTGTCAACGATGTGGAACAGGGTCGCCATCGGCTCGTTGTTGGTTATGCATTTGGGGTTATTGCACTTCACTATGCCCTTCAGGTCGTCGGGTGTCGTCACGGTTTTCTTCTCTTTGACTTCGTAGTCCCTGATGATATTGAGTACAATGTTGGGTGCCAGCACTGAAAGACGCGATATTTCCTCGTCGGTAAAGAACTTGTCTTCCACCTTTATGATGCCCTTCCGGCCGAGTTTCTTGGACCTCAGGTTGTAGCCGATGGTCACTTGGGTGGTCAGTTGTTCCAGTTTGAGCAGGCTGACTACCTGATATGTCTTGTCTGCCGGTATGTGATCTATTACTGTGCCGTTCTGTATTGCGGCCACAAGCATCTCGTTCTTGTTCATAGTCTGTCACTGTATTATTGTGCTGTCGTTCTTTATTTGCCCAAGCGAGATGCCGAGTACGTCGCAGAAGATGGCCTCCCGTGCGAACAGACCGTTGCCTGCCTGTTGGATATAGTAGGCGTGGGGGTTCTCGTCAACGTCGTATGCTATCTCGTTCACCCTCGGTAGCGGGTGGAGAATCTTCATGTTGGGCTTGGCGTTGGCCAGCATGTCGTTCTTTAATATATATATGTTCTTCACTCTCTCGTACTCCATCAGGTCTGAGAACCGCTCCTTTTGCACGCGTGTCATGTAGAGAATGTCGGCATCGGCTATCGTCTTTTCGTTGAAAGCGGTGTGTTCCTGGTACTTTATGCCGTTTTCGTCGCAGTAGATCTTGTATTCTACGGGCATGGCCAGTTCCTTTGGCGCGACGAAGTGGAAGGTTGGGTTGAAATGGCGCATGGCCATGATGAGCGAGTGTACCGTCCGGCCGTATTTGAGGTCGCCCACAAGGTAGATATTGAGGTTTTCGAGCGTGCCCTGTGTCTTGTATATCGAGTACAGGTCGAGCATACACTGTGAGGGATGCTGGTGTGCGCCGTCGCCGGCGTTGACTATTGGCACCGTAGTCACCTCTGCTGCGTATTGCGCCGCACCCTCTATGTGGTGGCGCATGACTATTACGTCGGCATAGTTGGACACCATGAGTATCGTGTCCTTAAGGGTTTCGCCCTTCGTGCCGCTCGTTACCTTGGGGTCGGCGAACCCTATGACGCGCGCACCGAGCCGGTTGGCTGCCGTTTCAAAGCTAAGTCTTGTCCTGGTTGACGGCTCGAAGAACAGCGAGGCCACCACTTTGCCCTTAAGAAGCTCCCTGTTGGGATGCTTTTCAAATTCCTGCGCCATCTCTATCAAGCGCATTATCTTCTCTTTAGTGATGCCCGCAATGGTTACAAAATCATGCTTTTCCATACGTAATGTGTATGTGTCTTATACGTTTTCGACCGCTAAGTTACGCATAATTTCGCATTGCGGCAATGTTAACCCGATTATTTTGACAGGCCGTAGCCGCATTGCCGTGCACAAGCCGGCGGTTTACGCTCCGTAACCCGCCCGTTTGCGATGCGTAAACCGGGCATTTGCGATGCGTAAACCGCCGGTTTGTTGCAAGGGGGCATGGCTTTGCCGGATAGAAAAACGGGCTATTCCTTCCTTGTCTTGCCGAAAAACCGTATTTTTGCAGGGCATACATTAACAGGAAACAGGCTTGTCAGTCTATTTATGAGAAAGATTTTTGTGCGTTTTTTGTGGGTTTTGCTATGTTTGGCGGTGCTGTTTTCGGCGCTTGCCTTCACCGCTATATACAAGGGATGGGTCGGTTACGTGCCGCCGGTAGAGGATTTGCAGAACCCGATCAGCCGTTTCGCCACCCAGGTGTATTCTTCCGACGGGAAGATCATAGGCACCTGGAACTACAACAAGGAGAACCGCATCTGTGTGGACTACAGCGAGCTGCCCCAGTCGCTCGTCCAGGCGCTGATAGCCACCGAGGACATACGCTTCAGAGACCACTCCGGCATCGATTTCATGGCACTTGGCCGGGCCATAGTCAAGAGAGGCATCTTCGGGCAGGTCAATGCCGGCGGCGGTTCGACCATTACGCAGCAGCTGGCCAAGCAGCTGTATTCCGAAACTGCGTCGAACGTGACTGAACGATTGCTGCAAAAGCCGATAGAATGGGTGATTGCCGTCAAGCTGGAGCGCAACTATACGAAGGACGAAATCATCGCTTTGTATCTCAACTACTTCGATTTCCTCCACAATGCGGTCGGGATAAAGACTGCGGCCAACACCTATTTTAATAAAGAACCGAAGGATTTGAGCGTAACAGAGTCCGCCATGCTCGTGGGACTGTGCAAGAATCCGTCCTATTTCAACCCTGTCCGCAACCCCGAACGCTGCCGCGAGCGCAGGAACGTGGTGCTTTCGCAAATGGAAAAGGCCGGTTACCTGACACATGAGCAGTATCTTCGCTATGCGGCAGAGCCGTTGAAGCTCGATTTCCACGTGGCTGACCACAACGACGGCATCGCCACATACTTCCGGGAGTTCCTCCGGCGGTATCTCACGGCCAAGAAACCGGATGCAAAAGACTATCCCTCGTGGAACAAGGTGAAGTATTACAAGGACTCGACAGCCTGGGAAACAGACCCTCTGTACGGCTGGTGCAACAAGAACCGCAACAAGGACGGCCGCCCATACAACATATACACCGACGGACTGAAGGTGTTTACTTCCATAGACAGCCGCATGCAGATGTATGCCGAGGCCGCTGTCAGGGAGCATATAGCCCGCTATTTGCAGCCGGCGTTCAACAGAGAGAACCGGAACAAGGCCACCGCCCCGTACTCCGGTGCGCTTTCGTCGGCGCAAGTGAGGGACATACTGATGCGTTCCGTCCGCCAGAGCGACCGCTACCGAAGCATGAAGGCTGCCGGAGCCGCCGACGGCGAGATAGACAAGGCGTTCCGCACGCCGGTGGAGATGTCCGTCTTCACGTATCACGGCGAGATAGACACTACAATGACCCCGATAGACTCCATACGTTACTACAAATCGTTCCTCCGTTGCGGCTTTATGAGCATGAACCCCAAGGACGGAGCGGTGAAAGCCTACGTGGGAGGCCCCGATTTCGTACACTTCAACTATGACATGTGCATGGACGGAATGAGGCAGGTAGGCTCTACAATCAAGCCGTTCCTGTATTCTTTGGCCATGGAAAACGGCTTTTCGCCCTGCGACAAAGCCCCCAACGTGCAGCAGACCTACGTGGTTGCAGGGCGAAAATGGACTCCCCGCAATGCAGGACACAGCCGTTACGGACAGATGGTGACGCTGAAATGGGGGCTTGCACAGTCCAACAACTGGATCTCAGCCTACCTTATGAGCAAGCTAAGTCCGCAGGCTTTTGTCGCTCTCCTGCACGAATTTGGCGTAAACAACCCCGACATACATCCGTCAATGGCCCTGTGCCTTGGCCCGTGTGAGATAACTGTGGCCGAAATGGTTAGCGCTTACACCGCCTTTGTCAACCGTGGAATACGCTGCGCACCGCTTTTCGTGACCAAAATCGAAGACAATGAGGGCAACGTCATTGCCCGTTTCCAGCCGCGAATGAACGAGGTGATAAGCGAAGAGAGTGCCAACAAGATGCTATACATGCTAATGGGCGTTGTTGACGGCGGCACTGCCGGACGCTTGCGCTACAAGTATGGCTTCAAAGGGGCTATAGGCGGCAAGACAGGAACGACCAACGGCAACAGCGATGCGTGGTTTATGGGAGTCACACCCGAACTGGTTAGCGGCGTATGGGTGGGCGGTGACGACCGCGACATACACTTTGACTCTATGCAAATGGGGCAGGGAGCAACGATGGCCTTGCCCGTTTGGGCTTATTACATGCGCCGTGTGTATGCCGACAGGCAGCTTGGCTACGACCAGAACGCCCCGTTCGACCTGCCGGATGGCTACAATCCATGCTCCGAAGCGGCGGATAGCCTGGAGCAGACCAACGGAATAGACGAAATATACGAATAGATACAAACAGCATTTCCGGCCTGTTGAAGACCGGAAATGCTTGCTTACGGTAGCCGCAGCCTACAACTCTACAGCAGAAATGCTTGCTTGCGAAGCCGCAGCCTACAGATCGACGACGGTTATGCCGGCACCTCCAAACTGTACGTGTTCGTCTTTGAAGGACGAAACGTTCGGAACCGTTGCGAGATACTGGCGTATGAGCTGGCGCAGCACGCCTGTTCCCGTGCCGTGGAGTATGCGTACTCTCGGCATCCCCACGAGTATTGCATCGTCAATGAAGTATGTGACGGCGTTAATTGCCTCGTCGCCGCGCATACCCCGCACGTCCAAGTCCTGACGGAAGTTCAGTTTCCTGTTGTCAATGGTCTCCCGTGTCTGTCTGCCCACGGTGGATACAAACGTTTTCGGGTCTTCCTTCTTCGGCAGGGCGGCGCGTTCCAGCCGCTCGGTGCGCATCTTTGTGCGCATATCCCCGAAGATTACCGTGGCCATCTTGCCGTCTGTTGACTCGATGCTGCCCACAGTGGTCAGCCCCTTTATCCTCACTGTGTCGCCCACAGCAAGGGTTTCCGGCACGAGAGGCTTACTTTCCGCCCCGGCAGCTGTGCCTTTCCTTGCCCCAAGCCCCTCCGCCTTGTCCTTCTTGCGCCTTTCCTTGCGCTCTTTGCGTTCCTGCAGCTGGCGCATCTTGCGCTCTATCAGTTCGTCGCCGGCCTCTTCGCCGGTGTGCGCCACGCAGGTCTTGAATGTCGAAAGCTCCTCCCTTGCACGCTTGGTCGTCTCCTTTTCGGCCTGACTCTCCTTTATCTGCCTTATGGTAAGCTCTATTTGGCGGTTGCTCCGGGCGAGCAGTTCCTCTGCCTGTTCCTTTGCCCGGACGATAACGGCCTTGCGGCTCTGCTCAAGTTCGCTGATGTCGGACTCGTACTTGGCTATACGCTGCTCCAAAGTCTTCTCCTGCTGGTGTATGGTCTGCCGCTTTGCCTCCCAATAACGCTTGTCGCGCACAATGTCCTGCAGGTATTTGTCACTCTGGATGTAGTCGGATCCGACTATTTCCGAGGCGTCTTTTATCACCTCTTCGGGCAATCCGGTCTTGCGGGCAATCTCGATTGCGAACGAACTCCCGGGCCTTCCGATGGCCAATTGGAACAATGCGCGCATCTCATGCCGGTCATACAGCATAGCTCCATTGACCACTCCCTCGTGGTCTTCGGCAAAGTGCTTCAGGTTCTGGTAGTGGGTTGTGATGACGCCGTAAGCCTTCTTGCGGCAGAACTGCCTGAGTACCGCCTCGGCAATGGCGCCTCCAATCTGCGGTTCCGTACCTCCTCCGAACTCGTCGATGAGCAGTAGCGTGCGCCCGTCGGCCCGTCTGATCATGTTCTTCATGTTGGTAAGGTGGCTCGAATAGGTGCTCAGGTCATCCTCAATGCTCTGTTCGTCGCCGATGTCGATCATTATATTGTCGAAGACCCCGGTCTTCGACCTGCCGGCGATGGGCACTGACAGGCCGCACTGGAGCATATACTGGAGCAGACCCACCGTCTTGAGGCATACAGACTTGCCTCCGGCGTTAGGGCCCGATATGATTAGTATGCGCTTGTCGCCCGTCAGCGTGATGTCAAGCGGTACTATCGACTTGCCCTGGCGTTCGAGTGCGAACTGCAACAGGGGGTGTTTTGCCTGAATCCAGTCTATGTGAGGGTAGCTTTCCGCCACAGGTTCAAAGGCTGAAGTGGCCTCTGCCAGTGCCGATTTGGCGCGTATGAGATCGACAAGTGCAAGGAAACGGTAGGAGTCGAGCACCTGTGGCACGTGCGGACGCACCAGTTTGGCAAACTCCGAGAGTATGCGCACCACCTCCCGACGCTCCTCTCCCTCAAGCTCACGCACCTTGTTGTTGGCTTCAACCACCTCTGCCGGCTCTATATATACGGTCTTTCCAGTGGCCGATTCGTCGTGTACGATACCCTTGATGCGCCGCTTCAGCCCCGGCATGACGGGTATTACAAGGCGTCCGTCGCGCATGGTGGGGGTCACATCACGCTCCACGAGACCCTCGCTCTGTGCCGAACGCAGTATGGAATAGAGCGTTTTCGAGATGCCGCCCTCGGTCTTTGCCAGTTCCGAGCGTATGCGCTGAAGTTCAGCTGAGGCCGAGTCCTTCACGCGGCCGAAGCGGTCGAGTATCTGGTCTATGCGCTGTATCAGTTGCGGAAACACCGCCACGCCGTCGGCAAGGCGGTGCAGGGCAGGGTAGGGGTACGACACAGTGCCGTCAACTCCCTCCTCTCCACGGTTCAAACAGGCCACTATCGAGGCGATAGTGTCGAGTGAGCGGCGCAAATCGAACAGTTCGCCCTCTTCAAGGTGGGTGCCTTCGAGGCGGAGACGCGCCACTGCCGCCCTGACATCGAAGAAGTATTGAAGCGGAAAGTCCTCTGTTTCGGCCAGCAGACGGCGGAACTCGCGCACCTGAGCCAGCCACTCGTTGACCTCGGAGGCATCGGATGAGAACCGCATACGGTCAACCATCTCCTTGCCAAGCGTGCTCAGACAACGCCCGCGCAGTAGCCCCCGCACCTCGGCGAAGCCTGTTTTCTCCTCAAAACCATCGGGGTAAATCATGGTGCAAAGGTAATGCAATTAGGCTTGAAGGCAAAACTGAGCCGCGTCTTTTTCCTGGTTTTTCTTTGCCGAAAGGCGCATTGGCACGGCGCGGCTGCGGCTCTGTTTTCATAACCCGGCGGTTTGTGGGGCGCAAACGGGCGGTTTGGCTGTCGTAAACAGGCGGGTTACGGGCCGTAAACGGGCGCTTTGTGTCTAAATCTTTGTTAACTGTCGGGAAGAAACAAATCTTTTGGCTACCTTTGTATATATATTAGGGTGGCACAAACAGCTGCCGCCGCAAACGAACCATGAGCATTATGTCCCGTAAACACGCCGGGACTGATTTGCAGAACCCTCAAAAACCATTGCGAATGAACCGTATATACGTAGCGTTTTTGCTCCTCTTGCTCGCGACCGCACCGGTTTCGGCTCAAAGGAAGGCAAAGAAAGTGGCTAAAACGGCCACAGTGCAAAAAGAAAGCCCGCAGGAGCTGAAGCGGAAGCAGATGGTCGCAGTCACCCAGAAGGTGGTTTTCATCGACAGTGTGGTGGTTGACAAACAGCATTTCCTCGACAAATACCGCCTGTCTGCCGATGTGGGCGAAATCCACAGGTACGGTGACTTCTTCAAAAAGGACGGACAGCCCAACGCATACGCCTACGTCAACGAGCTTGGAGACAAGTGCTACTTCTCGGAAGAGGACACAGCGGGAAACGCAATGCTGTACTCCATGGACAAGCTGGGCAACGGTTGGAGCAGCCCGAAGCCGCTCGGCGGTCTGGAACCGGGCGAGGAGCTGAACTCGCTTAACTTCCCGTTTGTGCTCAACGACGGACTTACGCTCTATTTCTCGGCGAAAGGCACGGAGAGTCTGGGCGGCTACGACATCTTCGTGACGCGCTTTGACCCCGAAACGGGAATGTTCCTGAAGCCGGAGAACCTCGGCATGCCGTTCAACTCGGAGGCCAACGACTATATGATGGCCGTTGACGAGACCGACAGCATAGGGTGGTTTGCCACAGACCGCAACCAGACTGCCGGAAAGGTGTGCATCTATATGTTCATTCCGGCCGACACGCGCCAGACTTATTCGTCAGATTTGCTCACAACGGCACAGATAGAGAGCATGGCAAGGATAGACAGGATAGCCGACACGTGGGGCGACGGCAAGGCAAGGCGCAGGGCGTTGGCACGGCTCAACGCCATAGACACGGCGAAGAAGGCGGGCAGGAGCGCCGGCGACTTCGTTTTCGTGGTCAACGACCGCACCACTTACAGGAAAACATCCGACTTCCGCACGCAGGAGGGGCGCAACATGATGCAGGAACTGCTGGGACTGAAGGCGCAGCACGCCGGTCTGGCCGCAGCACTCGCCAAGGCACGCGACTTCTATGCCACGGCCAGCGCCGCCGACCGCAGGGCTTTGACATCGGAAATAATGCAGAGCGAACGGCAACTCGAAGCCCTTGAAGACCGGATTGCCGCATTTGAGAAGTCCATAAGGAACTGTGAGAACAGGTAATCCCGGCAAGTAAAACAACAAATCCAACATGAACAGATATTTCGCAGAGTCAGAATTGATTATAAACGGCGACGGTAGCGTGTTCCATCTGCACCTGAAGCCGGAACAACTGGCCGACAAGATAATCCTCGTCGGCGACCCCGGCCGTGTAAACTTGGTGGCGTCGCACTTCAACGAGATAGAGTGCGACGTGGAAAGCAGGGAGTTTCACTCCGTCACGGGCACGCATCGCGGCCAGCGGATGACCGTCATTTCAACAGGAATAGGGTGCGACAATATCGACATAGTGATGAACGAAATAGACGCACTGGCCAACATTGACTTCAACACCCGGACAGTGAAGCCCGCACAGCGCCGTTTAGACATAGTGAGGATAGGCACTTGCGGCGGCCTTCAGCCCTACACGCCGGAGGGAACGTTCGTCTGCTCGGAAACATCCGTCGGCTTTGACGGTCTGCTCAACTTCTATGAAGGGCGCAACTCGGTGTGTGACCTTCAGCTGGAGCGCGCTCTGACAAACCATCTCGGCTGGACAGGCAACATGTGCGCACCGTTTCCTTACGCGATAGATGCCGACCCGGAACTTGTGGAGCGCATTGCGCAGAAGGATATGGTCAGGGGAATTACCGTAGCCTGCGGCGGTTTCTTCGGCCCGCAGGGCAGACAGCTGCGCCTGCCGCTCGCTGACCCGCGCCAAAACGAGAAGATAGAGGACTTTAACTATCAAGGCCGTCGCATAACCAACTATGAAATGGAGAGTTCGGCACTGGCCGGACTGGCAAAACTGATGGGTCACAGGGCTACAACCGTGTGCATGGTGATAGCCAACAGGGTAGGGGGCAAGGCCGACACGGGCTATAAGAGCCACATAGACGACCTGATACGGCTCGTGTTAAGCAGGATTTGACCCATGGACACCCACGATACGATATGCGCAATAGCCACCGCACCGGGCGGAGCCATCGGGACAGTACGTGTGTCAGGCACTGATGCCATAGCCATAGCCGACCGAATCTTCACTCCTGTGGGCGCTTCATCCGAGCCGCTCGTCTCTCGCCGGCCATATACAGTTGCATTTGGACATATAAAAGGCAGCGGCAACGAGATTGTCGATGAGGTTCTTGTGAGCATATTCCGCGCTCCGCATTCCTATACGGGTGAGGATTCGGTGGAAATATCATGCCACGGCTCTGCCTACATACTGCAGCAAGTGATGCAACTGCTCATAGCAAACGGCTGTAGGGCAGCCGGGCCGGGCGAATACACCCGGCGCGCATTCCTCAACGGCAAGATGGACTTGAGCCAGGCCGAGGCTGTGGCCGACCTGATAGCCGCTTCCACAACTGCGCAGCACGACTTGGCAATGAAACAGATGCGGGGCGGAATATCTGCGGAGCTGGTTTCTCTGCGCGAAAAGCTGCTCCGTCTCACCTCACTCCTTGAACTTGAGATTGATTTCTCCGACCATGAGGAACTGGAGTTTGCCAATCGCGGCGAACTGTGCGACCTTTCGCGCCAGACAGCCGGAGCAATAGAGAAACTGGCAGGCTCGTTCAGCACGGGCAAAGCCATAAAGGACGGGGTGCCGGTGGCCATCGTGGGAGCGACAAACGTCGGCAAGTCGTCGCTGCTCAACCGCCTTGTGGGCGAAGAACGCGCCATTGTCAGTGACATACACGGCACCACGCGCGACGTAATTGAGGACACGATGGTCATAGACGGCATCGTCTTCCGTTTCACCGATACAGCCGGGCTGCGCCAGACCGACGACACCATAGAACAACTCGGCATAGAACGCTCCTACAAAGAGATAGAAAAGGCGTCAATAGTACTTTATGTCATCGACTCAACGCTGCCCCAAGACCAAACCGCCGGTGCGGTTGAGCGGATAAAACCCTTGTGCCGCGACAAACGTCTCATCGTGATATACAACAAAGCCGACATTGCTAAACCGCAGACAGACGGTGTCAAAACGGCAGCCGTATCCTCAAAAGAACATGGCACCTCGTCTTTACAAGAGGTCAAATCGATAGCTCTGTCCGCAAAAACAGGCAGTGGAATAGACAACTTGCGGCAGTTGTTGTCATCCTATGCGGGAGTGGCCAATGGCAACAAAGATGTCATAGTGAGCAATGTACGTCACTACGAAGCCCTTTCTTGCGCCCTTTCCGCAATAAACCGCGTCAGTGACGGACTCGCAACCGGCCTTCCGTCCGATCTTATCTCCCAGGACTTGCGCAACTGCCTCTTCCATTTGGCTGAAATAACGGGCGGCGAAATAACCACGACCGAAGTGCTCGAAAACGTTTTCCGTCATTTTTGCATCGGGAAATAGCAGCTCTAAAGCAACTGTAACCAACTGTTGCTAACCAACAAGAAGCCTCTGATTTTCAGGGGCTTTTCTTTTTTAACACTTCGCAGTCACTTTTTGGTATTGCCAGTTGTTTGCAATACTTTTGCACCATATTTCTACCACGGAACAATTTCAGACACTGTTTTTCTTATGGCGAAAACGTCATGGAAGACACGGTATGAGACGCAG
>CAVAPI010000035.1:0-20710 GCA_963590445.1 Lachnospiraceae bacterium
AGATACCGTCGCTCTTCCTCATCAACAAGAAGGGGGAGACACGTCCGATGGTTGACCTTGAGGGCAAATACTACCACGTGGAAGAACTCGACAAGAACTTCGTTTCCTCGTGCGTAAACGTTGGCGCTTACAGCCACCATGCGGGCGACTACGTGAAAAACGCGTACAGTCCGGAGTTCAACAAGGACGGGAAATACGACGAAAAGGCAGCCGCCAAGGCCGAAGACCTGAACATTGTGCTCTGCATGGAGATGAAACAGGACGGCACAGTGTTCAAGATAGAGAAACACGTGCACAACTATCCGCACTGCTGGCGCACGGACAAGCCCGTTCTCTACTACCCTCTCGACAGCTGGTTCATCCGTTCTACTGCAAAGAAAGACCGCATGGCCGAGCTGAACAGGACAATCAACTGGCAGCCGGCATCGACTGGCACGGGCAGATTCGGCAACTGGCTCGAAAATCTCAACGACTGGAACCTCTCACGCTCTCGCTTCTGGGGCACTCCACTGCCCATCTGGCGCGACGAAGACGGCGAGGAACTGTGCATAGGTTCGCTCCAGGAGCTGTACGACGAGGTGGAAAAGAGCGTGAAAGCGGGCGTTATGAAGTCAAACGCCCTTAAGGACAAGGGCTTCGTTCCGGGCGATTACTCGCAGGAAAACTACGACCGCATAGACCTGCACCGCCCGTATGTTGACGACATAGTGCTGGTCAGCCCCACGGGAAAGCCCATGAAGCGCGAGACAGACCTTATAGACGTATGGTTCGACTCCGGCTCTATGCCCTACGCACAGGTGCACTATCCGTTCGAGAACCGCGACGCTATCGACAAGAAGCTGGCCTTCCCCGCCGATTTTATCAACGAGGGAGTTGACCAGACGCGCGGTTGGTTCTTCACACTCCATGCCATTGCGACCATGGTGTTCGACAGTGTTGCCTTCAAGAACGTCATTTCTTCAGGCTTGGTGCTTGACGCAAAGGGCAACAAGATGTCGAAACACGTGGGTAACGTGACCGACCCGTTCGAGATGATTGGCAAGTACGGCGCCGATCCCGTCAGGTTCTACATGATGACCAACTCGGAACCGTGGGACAACCTGAAGTTTGACCCGGCGGGAGTGGACGAGGTGCGCCGCAAATTCTTCGGTACGCTATACAATACCTATTCGTTCTTCAGCCTCTACGCCAACGTTGACGGCTTCAACTATGCCGAACCCGACGTGCCGATGGCCGAGCGGCCGGAGATAGACCGCTGGATTCTGTCGGTACTGCACTCGCTTGTGAACAACGTTGACCGGGAATTGCAGAACTACGACCCCACCCGCGCCGGCCGACTCATCGAGTCGTTTGTCGGAGACGACCTCAGTAACTGGTACGTGCGCCTGAACCGCAAGCGTTTCTGGGGCAAGGAGATGAGCAAGGACAAGCTCTCGGCCTACCAGACCCTATACACTTGCCTCGAAACCGTAGCTAAGCTGCTCGCCCCATTTGCTCCGTTCTATGCCGACAGGCTCTATCTCGACCTGACAAACGCCACCGGGCGCGACACGGTGTGCTCGGTTCACCTGGCCAAGTTCCCCGTTGCCGATGACAGTCTCATAGACAAAGACCTCGAAGAGCGCATGGGCTTGGCCCAGAAGACAACATCCATGGTGCTCGCCCTGCGCCGTAAGGTGAACATAAAGGTGCGCCAGCCGCTGCAGACCGTGATGATTCCGGCCACAAGCGGTGAACAGAAGGCACACATAGAGGCCGTCAAGGAACTGGTAAAGAGCGAGGTGAACGTCAAGGAGCTTAAGTTTGTGGAAGGTTCCGACGTGCTTGTCAAGAAGGTAAAGTGCAACTTCCGCACCATGGGCAAGAAGTTCGGCAAGTTGATGAAGGGCATTGCAGCCGCCATGGGCACGCTCGGCCAGGACGAAATCGCCCGGCTGGAGAGCGAAGGCTCGATAAGGCTCACCGTGGAAGGCCAGGAGGCCGTTGTGGAAGCCACGGACGTGGAGATAATCAGCGAAGACATACCCGGATGGCTGGTGGCTAACGACGGCAACCTGACCGTTGCGCTCGAAGTTGAGCTGACCGACGACCTGCGGAACGAGGGTATGGCGCGCGAACTCATCAACCGCATACAGAACATGCGCAAGGACAACGGTCTTGAAATAACCGACCGCATAAACGTAACGGTGTCTCCCGACGAACGGGTGGCAGCTGCCATTGATGGATATGCACAGTATATCAAGGCACAAGTGCTCGCCAACGACATTATCGTGGCCGACAACGACGGCCAGGAGACCGAACTTGACGACATAAAGGCAAACATAAAGATTGAGAAATTGTAGCACCGGTTTCAGCAGACACGGCAGTTAGGCACAACAACCCTACCGTTTACGCTGCGCAAACACGGCAGTCGGACACCGCAAACACGGCATTTACAAATCAAGGCCACGCCATACAGGACAGAAAAGGCATAGCCTGACGACAGCAACTATATACAAACCTAATAAAACCTATTCTTATGACCACAGAAAAGACACGGTATAATGACGAGGAACTCGAGGAGTTCAAGGTCATAATCAAGGAGAAACTGGCTCTTGCCAAGCGCGATTACGAACAGATGATGCGCGTGTTGATGAACCAAGACGGCAACGATGTGGACGACACGTCGCCCACCTACAAGATTCTGGAGGAGGGCAGCGCCACGCAGAGCAAGGAGGAGCTGATACAACTGGCCGGGAGACAGCAGAAATTCATCAACGGTCTTGAAGCCGCACTGGTGAGGATAGAGAACAAGACCTACGGCATCGACCGCATGACAGGCAAGCTTATTCCCAAAGAACGCCTGCGCGCCGTTCCCCACGCAACGCTCAGCGTGGAGTCAAAGCAGAACAGGAAGAGATGAAACGGCCGGGAAAGGTGCTGAATAACGGAAGAATGGCTATACTGATTGTTATAGCCATTCTTTTGATAGACCAGGTTATCAAGATCTGGGTGAAGACTAACATGACCCTATACGAGACTATAGACATCACATCATGGTTCAAAATACGCTTCATCGAGAACAACGGCATGGCCTATGGCATGGAGATAGGCAGCAAGCTCGTGCTGTCCGTGTTCCGCATAGCGGCCGTTTCCGCCATCGGATACTATATATATAAGGTGTCAAGGCGCACCGATGTGCGTCGCGGATACGTGGTCTGCATGTCGATGGTGGCCGCCGGAGCCGCCGGAAACATACTCGACAGCATGTTCTACGGCCTGGTCTTCAACGGCTCCTCCGAGTTCTACACCTCCTACTTCGTGCCTTTCGGCAGCGGCTACGCCCCATTCCTCATGGGCAAGGTGGTGGATATGTTCTATTTCCCGCTCATTGTCACCACGTGGCCGTCATGGATGCCGGTGGCAGGCGGGCAGGAATTTGTGTTCTTCAGCCCCATTTTCAACTTTGCGGATGCGGCTATAAGCGTCGGGGTAGTGCTCTTGCTGCTGTTCTACCGCAGGGAACTCAACTCCATAACGTCGCATATCCGTGCAAAAGGCGCAGAGAAGCATGTCCAGAGCAACGACAAAGCGCAGGAATAGCCTGCACAAAACCATCGCCGCGGCCATACTTGCGGCCATGATGCTGGCGGGATGCAAGCCGCAGGTGCCGTCGGAGTACATACAGCCTGACGACATGGCCGACATACTGTACGACTATTACGTTTCAAAGGCACTTGCAGCACAGGGCGACAGTGCCGACTACAACCGCAGCCTGTACTATCTCGACGTGCTGAGGAAGCACTCCGTGACCGAAAGCGAGTTCGATTCGTCGCTTGTCTATTACTATTCCCACGCCGAAAGGCTCGCAAAAATCTACGAAACCGTATCGAAGCGTATGCAGAACGAGGCCACAAGGCTCGGCGCATCGGTGGGTGAAGCCGGCCAGTTCGCCAACTTGACATCCACAGGCGACACGGCCAACATCTGGAAAGAGGCCGCTTGCGCCTTTCTCGTGCCCGCCCCTCCCTACAACCGCATCGATTTCAGCATAAAGGCCGACTCCACGTTCCGCCGGGGCGACTCTTTCGTGCTCAGCATGACCGCCAATTTCATGTTCCAGAGCGGCACTAAGGACGGAATAGTGTGCGCCAAGGTGAGCTATACGGGCGACAGCACAGCCGTGTTCCATGCCAATGTGAACGTGTCAGGGCTTTCCCGTCTGCAAATACCGGCCAACGACGGCGCCGACATCAAGGAGATAGACGGCTTTATCTACCTCGGACAGGGCAGCGACGACTCGTTTACGAGAAAAATGCTGTTCATTGACGGCATCCGGCTGATACGTTTCCACCGCAAAAAGGACGACACCACGCCGCCAGACAGTGCCGCTGCGACCGACACTGCCGCAACCGCGCCTGCGATGAAGCCCGTTGGCAACGCCGACACCGCCAGGTTAAGGCAGCAGAGTGCCGGCTTGCGCCCGCAGGATGCCAGGCCACAGCCGCTGGATGCCAAGAAAATGAGGATACTCGCACCATCCGCACAACAGTAATGGGCAGGACAATACGCATAGCGGCCAATACGATAGACACGGGGAGCACGGTTCTGGAGCCGGGCGTGGCGGTTATCACCGACGGAACGGTGGTTTCTGTGGAGCCACTCGCCGAAGAACGCGAGGCAACCCTGTGGCTGACGGGCACGATAACGCTGAAACCCAGTGCCGGGGGCCGCGGTTCCGAGGCTTTTCACAACGGGAAAAGATTAGAATAAAGACACTCCATGATAAGGAACAGGACGAGACTTGTGTTCAAAGGCATAGCCGAGATAGTGGGAGGCGACGGCATGGCGGTGATAACCCTTGCCGACACCGACGGGAAGCGTGCGCTCACCGTGGTGTGCGACAGCGTTGTCAAGCAGCAGATAGGCCTCCGCAACAACACGGAGCCAAGGAAGCGCAGCCATCTGCTGCCCGAAGTGCTCGTAAGTCTGCTGTCGGAGTCCATCGGACTGGCCCGTTACGAGATTGAAATCTACGACATAGACAACGGAGAGTACAAGACCGTGATAACAGACACGGAGGATCTGTCGCAATACCGCATCAGACTGAGCGACGCAATACTGCTTTCGCGGGTCTGCCCCATACCTCTATATATAAGCAACGAGCTTATGCACAGACAGAGTGTGCCCTATCGGGAAGGCACAGACAAGATGTCCATACCCATCAACGTGCTCACTACCGACAAGCTGAAGGAGGAGTTGCAGCGCGCCATTGCCGAGGAGAACTACCGTCTGGCATCGATTATCAACGGCGAACTGCGCAACAGGAAGGCCGGAACCGACCTGGCTGAGGAGGGGAAAGAGCCATGAAAGAGACCAGATACTTCTACGTTCCCGACGCTGCAACGGCCACTGAGCTGCCCGAAGACGAGGCTACGCACGCACTGCGCGTGGTTAGGCTGAAGTGCGGCGACGGGATGATGCTCATGGACGGGCGCGGCGGACTGTACAGAGCCGAGGTTACGGCCACTGCACCGCACCACTGCCGCTACCACATCACCGAATGCCTGCCGCAAAAGCCCCAATGGGCGGGACGTTTCCACCTTGCCGTTGCCCCTACAAAGATGGTTGACCGCATGGAATGGATGCTGGAAAAGGCCACAGAGATGGGCTTTGACGAGGTCAGCTTCCTCGACTGCAAGTTCTCGGAGCGCAAGACGGTGAAGCCGGAAAGGCTGGAACGCATACTCATAGCGGCGGCCAAGCAGAGCCACAAGGCATGGCTGCCCAAGCTGAACCCCATGGTGGCGTTCAAGGAGTTCATCGCCGCCCACGACAGAGGCCACAGATACATAGCCCACTGCTACGGCGAGTATGCCAAAGCCGCCCTGTTCGACCAGCTGCGCGGCCTGCCTCCCGACGAGGAGGCCACGGTTCTGATAGGCCCGGAGGGCGACTTCTCTACCGACGAGGTGGAGTTTGCCCTGGCCAACGGCTTCGTTTCGGTGAGCCTCGGCAGCAGTAGGCTGCGCACAGAGACGGCCGGACTGGCGGCAGTGATGATGTTCCAGCTGGCAAGGCAGTGACTCCGCCGCGGCAAACAGGCCGTTTACGGTGCGCAAACCGTCCGTTTGCGATACGTAAGCAGGCCTTTTACGACCCGTAAAAGGGCGGTTTGCGAAAAGCAAGCGGGCGCTGCATAAAGTGCAAAACGACAAAACAGACATACAGCATGACCAACAAAAGGCTGAAAACAGGTTTGAGACGCATGGCAGCAGCGTGCCTGATGTGCGCTACCGCCGCGGCGGCGACGCTCATGTCGTCGTGCTCCACCGACTATGTGAACGTGATACCCAAGGGAAGCACCGCCCTGATGTCGCTCGACCTTGCGAAAATGGCTGCGCAAAGCGGCATGGACGACAACCGCCGCGCCGCCTTGCTCGGGGAAACGCTCGGCACTGACGACATAAACGGGTGCGGCATCGACCTGAAACAGAAGGTCTATGCCTTTGAAACCGCCGACGGCACACTCGGAATGGTGGCGGCGGTAGGCTCGAAGGGCAGCCTTGAGAAGTGGTTGGGGCGGCTTGCCGACGGGAAAAAGTGCACCAGGCCGGCGGAAAAGAAAGGCTTTATGTTCGCAGTGCTGCACAACAGCTTCGTTGTGGGCTACTCTTCCGACGCAATACTCGTCATGGGACCGTCGGTAGGCAGTGCCCAGGCCGAGCTGCAACGCCGCATGGCCAAGTGGCTGAAGGCCGGTGACGACGACGGAATAAGGGACTCGCGGCTGTTCAACAGGCTCGAAACAATGGACAGCCCGGTGGCTCTCGTGGCACAGGCGCAGGCTCTGCCCGACAAGTTCGCCGCACTTTTCACCCTCGGCGCACCCAAAGGCACTGCCCCGACCGACGTTTACATAGCCGCAACCATGAACTCCGACGGCAAGGGACGGCTCGAAATCACGGGCGAGAGCTTCGCTTTCAACCCCTCAACCGACAAGGCGCTGAAGGATGCGGCGGCAGTTTACAAACCGATAGGCGGCAGCCTGTCCGGCGAAATCCGCACGGATGCCGCCGTAACCATAGCGTGCGGACTCGACGGAAAGGCGTTTGTCAGACTGCTGCACGGCAACAACGCCACGAAAGCCCTGCTTGCAGGACTGAATACCGCACTCGACATCGACAAGATGATACGCTCCATCGACGGCGATGCGGTGGTTTCCATACCGGATGCAGCCGACTGGAAAGGCTCGTTCCGCATGGTGGCGCAGACAACCGGTGCAGACTGGCTCGACGACGTGGCCTACTGGAAGAAGTCATGCCCCGCCGGAACAACGATAACCGACGGGAAAAGCCCCAATACATTTGTGCTTGGAAGCCCGGAATACACCGTCTGCTTCGGCCATAACGGCAAGGAACTGACCATATCCGGCGGCGGACAGACGGCAAACCAGGCCGGCGGGACAGCAAAACCGTCGGCTCCGGCAGCGTCACAGCCCGGTTTCAAGGGACGGAAGCTGTGCGCCGTGGTCAATGTCAAGGCCATCGCCGGCAGCCAACCCGAAGCCTCGGCGGTGACAAACGCGCTCAAGCCGCTCTTCGGAGAGGTGGAAACAGTCACGTTCAGCATGAAATAGCCGCCGCAAACCACCGGGTGCGCTTCCGCTACGGCAACGCTTCCGGTGCGCAACCTGCGCATCCGCCCGCCGCAAAGGCGCGACACAAACCAAGGGAACAAACCATATACGATGGAAAAGATAGTATTCAACGACGTGCTGCCCCACGTTTTCGCCTCACGAAACGACCTGGTTTCGGAGGTCTGGAGGCAGGATGTCACCTTTGAAAAAGGCCACCTGTATCTCGTGGAGGCGGCAAGCGGCAAGGGCAAGAGCACCTTTTGCAGCTACGCAATAGGCTATCGCCACGACTACACCGGGCGCATCAGCTTCGACAACAGGGACACAAAGACACTGAAAACCGCCGATTGGGTGGACATACGCGGCCGACACGTGAGCCATTTGTTCCAGGAATTGCGGCTGTTCCCGGAGCTTACAGCCTACGAAAACGTGGAGATAAAGAACAAGCTCACGCACTTCAAGACGCGCAAAGAGATAGAAGAATGGTTCGAAATGCTCGGCATAGCCGACAAGAAGGATGCCAAGATAGGCCGTATGTCGTTCGGACAGCAGCAGCGTGTGGCCATGATGAGGGCGCTGGTCCAGCCGTTTGACTTCATTATAGCCGACGAACCGATAAGCCATCTCGACGACACAAACTCCAAAATCATGGGTGATATAATGATGAAAGAGGCCGGACGGCAGGGCGCAGGCGTGATAGTGACAAGCATAGGCAAGCACATTGAACTCAATTACGAAAGGACTTTCAGGCTATGAACCTCGTTTGGAAACTGCTAAGACGGCACATTAGCGTGCCGCAGTTCGTCGGTTTTTTCTTCGCAAACCTGCTGGGCATGCTGATTGTCCTGCTGGGTTTCCAGTTCTATCGCGACGTGTTGCCGGTGTTTACCCAAGGAGACTCGTTCATGAGTGCCGACTATCTGATCGTGAGCAAGCGCATTTCCACCGCCACAACGCTGTCCGGGCGCAGCAGTTCGTTCACTTCCGCCGAAGAAGCCGAGGTGAAAGAGCAGAAATTCGCGCGCAAGGTGGGTGCTTTCACGTCCACCGAATACAAGGCAGACGCCCGCATGGGGGTCAACGGCGTGCCTGTGCTCAGCTCGGAACTGTTCTTTGAGAGCGTTCCCGACGGCTTTGTCGATGTGCCGCTCGACCAGTGGAAGTGGCAGGAGGGCGGTGACGTGCCCATAATCCTGCCGCGCTCATATATTAATATGTATAATTTCGGCTTCGCACAGAGCCGTTCGCTGCCGAAAATCAGCGACGGGCTGGTGGGAATGATTGACTTCCGCATCTTCATCCACGGCAATGGCAGGCAAAACGAGTTCCGCGGCCGCGTCATAGGCTTCTCCAACAGACTCAACAGCATACTTGTGCCGCAGAGTTTCATGGACTGGAGCAACGAAACCTATGCCCCAGGCATGAAGAGCGACCCCACACGGCTCATCGTAGAGGTGGGTAATCCGACCGACACCCATATATCGCAGTTCGTTGAAAGCAAGGGTTACGAGGTGGAAGACGACAAACTGAACTCGGAGAAGACCACCTACTTCCTGAAAATGGTGGTCACTCTGGTCATGGGAGTGGGCCTTGTCATCAGCATCCTCAGCTTCTATATCCTAATGTTGAGCATTTACCTGCTCGTACAGAAGAACTCTTCCAAGTTAGAGAACCTGCTTCTCATCGGCTACAGCCCGCAAAAGGTGGCCCTGCCCTACCAGTCGCTCACCGCTGCGCTCAACATTCTGGTGCTGGCGCTGGCACTTACGGTGGTTTTTCTGGTGCGCGGTCAATACATGGAGGTCATCGAGACCCTGTTTCCCGCCATTGACGAAGGCTCAATGCTGCCGTCTGTGGCCGTCGGACTGGCGCTTCTCATACTCATAACCGTCACCAACGCCGTGGCAATAAGGCGCAAGGTGACAGCAATCTGGAGGAGAAAGGAATGACAACACACCCGTTAAAGCACGCAAGGCTGGCCATTGCCGGAGCCATGGTCGCCGTCTGCACCTGCACAGAAGCCCAGTTGCCGCTCATGCGCGACGTGTTCAGCCAGATGCCCGACACCCTTTTGCCCACCATGTCGAGGAACAACCGCCTCGATATGGTTGACTTCGTAGAGTCAGGCATGAAGGCCGTGGTCACAGACAGGCTGGACGGACGGTGCATCATGGACACCCTCACCGCCGACTACGCCCGGATAAGCATGGGCGGAAGCCTGTCTGTCGAACTGAAGGTACTGCCCACGTCCGCGCAACTGCCCGACTCAAGCGCCTGCATCGTGTGTCTTGTCAAGACATTCGGCTCGCAGACAAAGGAAAGCTCGGTGGATTTCTTTACAGGAAAGTGGCGTCCGCTGCCCGTAAAGCTCACCACCGGCACCTACACCCCGCAGCTTATAGTGCGCCCCGACACCATTACGGCAGAGCGCTTCGCCGAAATATGCCCCGACACCAGCCTCCTCATGGTGGCCGCAGCACTGTCGCCCGCCGGCAACACGCTCACTCTCACTCCGCAAATGCCGCTGCAAACAGACGAGGAGCGCAAGGAAACGGCGCCATTGCTGCGCTCCCTGACCCTGAAATGGACGGGAAAAGAGTTCAAATAAAATAAAAAACAACAATAATCTTTAAGGGTTATACTGTTGTAACCGATTATTCTTATCTTTGTACCGTGTTTTTCATGGTATTAGATTATTAAGGTTAATGGGGAATTGTTTGTCGTGAGACAATCAATTCCTTTTGTTTTTGGCAAAAACCACACCTCCAGACACACAAGACCCATCCCTCCTCCCCTCCCGTCAGCACGTTTTCAGCAGCGGAAACGCCCCCTCTCCACCAGCAGAGCAACCATTAGCCACCCACAGACCTATCTTTCCCTACCGTAAAGCGGCGGGTTACGTTGAGCAAGGCGGCGGTTTAGCGCATGTAAACAGGCGGTTTACGCCAGCACAATGCCAAAGTCTGTTCAAAAGATTGTTTGGGATGTCATTATATTCCACTGCCATTTCGACCAAAAACCTCTTTTCTTTTCAAAAAAAACAATATCTTTGCAGTTGGATTGCCCGGCAAACTGTATGCAAATACACCAAGTCGAAGCATCCAGCCTCAGCACACGCCGAACCTTTTGTGGCTATATGTCCACAGCAAGGAGGCAGGGTGGGTAAAGAGGCAAGACATATTAAAGGCGTTTACTTGGCGCTCTGTTCTTGACACATCGAATCTAGCAAATTCAGCATCTAAGTCTTGAGCTTAGCAACGGTAGATGCCCCGGATGTGATTACATCAATCTCGTAGAGACTTGTAGGCACGTGTCGTACCCTATCTGGGACACAACACATTGTTTATACAGACCTTCTGCGGGGCGAGTTTTCATATCGGCGTGGGCTCTGACGTTGTCTGTTCAACTTAGATAGGCAATGCTAGAGCCTCGATGTGTGGGATAGGCAACAAGAAGATTCCACGCCTTTGTGTCAAAGCTGCAAATGAACACAAAACCAAACGATATGAAAAGTATGAAACACTTAAAGAAACTGACAGTCCTAGGCTTAATGATGGTTGCTGTCGCCATCAACAGTAAAGCGCAAAGCGTAAAAACGGGTTACAAGGGTTTCGTTGATGTCGGATACTCTGTCGGTACCGATTATTACAAACTTGACCGCTTTGAAGTAAACACCTCGCATGGTTACCTGTTCAACCCATATTTCTTCCTCGGAGCAGGGACAGGACTGCACTTTATGCAATCATATACAACTAAAGGCATGGAAATTCCGCTTGCCACAAGAGACAGTAAGGTTGACATTCCCGTCTTTGCCAATATCAGATTCAATCTAAGCAAGACCAAAGTCTCCCCGTTCTTGGATGCAAAATGCGGCACTTACATTACCAACAACGGAGACATGTATGTCAATGTCTCTGCGGGTTGCAGGTTCGCAATCAATGAGAGGCAAGGTATAAACATCGCCATAGGCTACACTTTAGGGAAACTTGAGTTTGAGAAATTTGACAGTTTTATTGGCCGTTACGGTTTAGACTACACCACAAAAGCGGCTATGGACGAAGCCTATGCGTTAACACTGAAAGTGGGTCTGGACTTTTGACCTAAAGAAATTATGGCATAAAAAGAATTTGCCAAGAACAGTTTTATAAAGAAAACGCGAATTATTTATTGTTTAACTTCAAACACTGTGAACCATGAAAAAGTATCTTTTCATCTTGATTGCCCTAGTGGCAACATCTTTTGCATTCGTTTCGTGCAGCAGTGACGATGATGAATACTCTTATCTGCGTTTCACGGACATTGTAGGTTCATACCAAATTACCAACATTTCAGGCTCAAACAGTCACTTTTGGCTAACTTCAGGCCAAACAATGACATTCTATTCTAACGGAACTTGCACAACCGGCTTCAATATGGAAGACAGTTGGAAAGACGAGAATGGCATTATAAAGACTTATTGCAGGAGTAACAATGAGCCAATGTTTGTATATAGACTGAAATCCAGACACAATAACATCTACGAAGTCCATATGAACGGGACATTAGACGATAATACTTCATTAGTATTGACGCTTCAAAAGAAGATATAACAGACTGGACAGCCTAATTAATTTGGCTGGCAAAATGCACGAGAAGGGTTGCCGGGCAAACGCCTTGCAGCCCTCATATTGTTCTTAAGTGCAAACAGCAGCCAAAAGACACGGCGCTTCTTAAACCATCCGACGCTTTTTCTTTCTCAAAAGAGCCAGTCCGAGAATCCGGGAGCACATCAATGGTCGCAGCCCCATCCTTCCCTACCGTAAAGCGGCGGGTTACGTTGAGCAAGGCGCGGTTTAGCCATCGTAAACAGGCGGTTTGCGGGTGCCAAACAGGCCGTTTGTGACCCGTAAACGGCCTGGTTTTGAAACCAACTGGCCGACAGGGACTTGCAAACCAGGGCGTTTTCACCGCATAAAGCATGGAATTTTCACCGCTGAAGCTGGGCGTTTTCACCGCATAAAGCATGGGATTTTCACCGCTGAAGCTGGGCATTTCACCGCATAAAGCAGTGTGTATTCGCCGCATAATGTAGGGCAAGACAAGCGTGTCCCCACCCCTTTCACAACCCGCTTTCAGGGTTAGGCGGCGAAAAAGGTTCACTTTTACCCGTCTTTTAACACTCCTGCAAACACTTGTGGTACAGTTACTTGCGGAAATGTTACACATTGCGGTGCAAAAAAAAACGCTAAAAAGAGAACAACGTATTGAAAAAACACCTACCTTTGCAACGTTTTAATAAACAAATGATCGTTTTACAGATTTAAAAAGCAAAGAAGATGAAAAAGTTAGTGTTTATGTTCGTAGCTGTAGCAGCTATTTCGTTCGCATCTTGTGGTAACAAAACAAACCAGGGTGCTCCCGTTGACAGCGACTCTGTAGCCACTGTTGACACTGTTGACACTGCATCTGTTGACACCACTGCTGCTGACAGCGCAGCTACTGACAGCGTAGTTGCTGAGTAATCAGTTACGACATTACAGTAAGGTAAAAGGAAAGCCGTTGGATATGCAATGTATCCAACGGCTTTTTTCATGCCTTTTTGCTTCAAAGTGACCCGGTTTCGGGAGCAAAAAGGCTATTTGAAGGAGCAACGCTGCCTGTTTGGATGAGGCAAGCGGCCTACTTCAGGTAGAAATCTTGGGTCATTTCCCTGTATTTGCCGCCGCCTATCACTATCTGTTCCGTGTCGAGACGGGCGGGAACTTTATTGGTATAGGCGAGCATGATGCGCTTCGGCGGAGCGGAAGGCTTGGTGCTGACCGTGCAGATGCGGCTTGAGAAGAGGCCTGAAATGGAGGCTTCGTAGTCGTAAACCGCCCTCGAGCCATACGGAACTATTATGGAGAGAGTGCCTCCGGGGGCGAGAAGCCTTGCGGAACAGGCCATCAGAGTGTGGGCGTCAAGGGTGGTTGCGTGGCGCGCAAGGTTGCGTTGTTCGTCGGGACATTCGAGTGATTCGGTAAAAAAAGGCGGATTGCACACGACAGCCTCAAACTTCTTGTCTGCGAAATCCGCGTTTTCCGAGCTGAAATCCGTCACTTTGCCGGCTACAGACAACGGCTTCCTGTCTGCAAAGGACATGGTTTCCGAGCCGCCGCCCTGCCCTTTTCCGGCCACAACCGCAGGATTTTCGTCAGAAAAGAAGCCCTGCAACGGTGTCTGGACGATGCTTATCCGGTCGCGGAAGGGCGAGCCGGCGGCGTTTTCCGCTGCCTGTCTGGCTGCCGGAGGGTCTATTTCTATGCCAAGAATGCGGGCTTCGGCGAACCTCTGTGCCATCATCAGCGCCACCAGCCCGGTGCCTGTGCCTATGTCGAGCACCGATATGCGCCGCCCCACCGGCGCGTCTGCCCATGCTCCGAGCAGCACTCCGTCGGTGCCGACCTTCATTGCGCAGCGGTCCTGCCGCACGTTAAACCTCCTGAAGCGGAAACTGTCGTTTGCCATCAGTGCCATTTGTTAGGGCTTAATGCAGGGTTAACTTCCGTAGAGTCTTGGCTTTGAATGCATTAAAGATGCGAAAATCCGGGGTCAGACAGCAGCTTTTCAGCCCGTTTCAGGTCGTCCGGCGTGTCGATACCCACGGTTTCCACCTCGGTAAGTCCCACCTTTATCCTGTATCCGTTCTGCAGCCAGCGCAGCTGTTCGAGGCTTTCGGCCTTCTCAAGCGCGCTTTGCGGCAGCTGCGTTATGGCCTTGAGCACCTCGCGGCGGTAGGCATAGACGCCGATATGCTTGAGGTAAGGGAAGCTGTCCGCCCACGTTTCCACCCCGCAGCCGCGCACATACGGTATGACACTGCGGCTGAAATACATGGCATAGCCGCGGTTGTCCACCACTATCTTGGGCGAGTTGGGGTTGGAGACGGTCACCATGTCATTGCCGAAAGGCTTGCCGAGCGTGGCTATCTCGGTGGCTCCGTCGTCGAAACAGCGGCACAAAGCCTCTATCTGTGACGCATGTATGAAGGGTTCGTCGCCCTGTACGTTAACGATAACGTCCCAGTTTTTGCCCAAGACCTCTACCGCTTCCTCTATGCGGTCGGTGCCGCTCTTGTGGCTGGATGAGGTCATTACGGCCCGTCCGCCGAACGCTTCCACTGCGTCAAGTATCCGTTTGTCGTCGGTAGCCACGTATGCTTCGCCGAGCGTACCGGCCACTTTTTCATACACTCTCTGTATCACTGTCTTGCCGCCAAGCACGGCCAAGGGTTTTCCGGGGAAGCGTGTCGAGGCGTAGCGCGCCGGGATGACGCCCGCAAATCTTAAGGTTGTCATGTCTGATAAATAAGGTATATAGTGCAAAGTTATAAAGTTACGGCGACTATTCCCAACATTGACACGGATAATTTGGGCGCAGAGCAAGGGAAAGGGGCGGAGGCGGCGGACGGAAGCGGGCGGTTCCGTAAGGTTTTCCGCCCGTTCGGGAAGATGCGGGGCGGAGGTTTCCCGGCCTTCTGACGCACGGTTCCATACGGCAGACCGCCGGGTTTTACGAGCCGGAGACACGGTTGCGTAAACCGCTGGCAGCCAACTGGTTTCAGAAACCGCCGCTTTACGGGGCGCAAACGGCCTGTTTACGCACCCTGAACCGCCCGTTTAGGCATCGCAAACGGTGCATTTGCGGACGGCGAACGGCCGGGCTGCACACTGCGGAGCTTCGGGTTCACGCAAACAGACCGCGCGTTTGCGCGGCTTATCCGTTAAAAAATCTAATACATTTTGCCGTCTTTCCTTTTTTATCTAACTTTGGCATTTGGTAAACCAAGAGAGTCAACACTTTGAAACGATATATATCCATAGCCTTACTGACCCTGCTGCCCCTGCTTTCCCATGCACAAAAGATTACGCTCGGCACGTGTACCACACGCGACGGCGGCGAGTACAAGGGACAAATGGTAGGGGGCAAGGCCAACGGAAAGGGCAAAGCCACATACAAAAACGGCGACTGGTATGAAGGAAACTACCTGAAGGGCAGGCGCCAGGGCTACGGTGTCTATACCTTTTCGGACGGAGAAAAGTACGAAGGGCAGTGGTTTCAGGACCAGCAGCACGGCAAAGGCACATTCTACTTCAAGAACAACAACCGCTATGAGGGCCTCTGGTTCCGCGACTACCAGCAAGGCCACGGCGTAATGTACTACTATAACGGCGACAAATACGACGGCGAGTGGGACAAAGACCACCGCTGCGGCAAGGGAACCTACACGTTTGCGGGCGGCGCATCGTACAAAGGCGAGTGGAAAGACGACAGGAAAAACGGCAAAGGCCACTTCGACTGGGGCGACGGATCGAGCTATGACGGCATGTGGGTGGACAACCAGCGTTCGGGAACCGGCACTTTCCGCTATGCCGACGGCGACGTTTACACCGGCCAGTGGAAGAACGACATACAGAACGGCAAGGGGATATACCGCTTCAAGAGCGGAGACGTGTATGAAGGCGACTACGTTCAGGGCGAACGAACGGGCACCGGCTCGTACAAATACGCCAACGGCGACAAATACACCGGCCAGTTCTTTGAAGGAGACAAGCAAGGCCAGGGCACAATGGTGTGGCATAACGGCACGACATACACCGGAACGTGGAAGGAAGACCGCATGGACGGCTACGGAACCTTCACATCCAAGAACGGCGACGTGGCCGAAGGGCAGTTCAAAAACGGCAAGATGAACGGCCAAATCATAATCCACGAAGCCAGCGGAAGCAAGTTCAAGGGCACATACAAGGACGGCAAGCGCAACGGAACGGCCATCGAGGAGGACAAAGACGGCAACCGCTTCGAGGGATCTTACCTCGACGACAAGCGCGACGGGCGGTATGTAACCAAAGACCGCAACGGCAACGTCACCGAAACGGGCACTTACGTCAACGGACGGAAACGCCCCGACAGGAAACCGTGACGCAAACAGGCAAGCAACCATACAACTTTAACCACTATGATAATAGACACACTCGACAATTTCGGCAAATACGCATCAGTCAACCCACTGTTCAAGGACGTGGAAGAGTTCCTCAGCAAGAACGATCTCAACGCCCTCGAACCGGGAAAGCACCCCATCAAGGGCGGCGACCTGTCCGTTAACATCACGACAGCCAACGGGAAAACTCCCGAAGAAGCCGTGCTCGAAACCCACAAACGGATGATTGACATCCAGATACCGCTCTCCACAGCAGAGACATACGGCTACACCCCGCTGTGCAACCTGCCCGATGCAGAATACAACGCGGACAAGGACATCACCAAAATACCCAACCTGGCATCTGAAAGCTACGTGACCTGCACTCCTGGAATGTTCGCCGTGTTCTTCCCACAGGACGGTCACGCACCCTGCATCGCACCGGGCAAGGAGATAAAGAAGGCCATCTTCAAGGTGCTGGCCTAAGGCTTTGCCGCCGAAACCGCCGCAAAAACGACTACTAACACAACAGGGTTGCATCCGGAACCCACCTTAAACAACATACCACCATGGCAGAAAAAAGCACGAAAACCGCACAGAAAAAAGCCGCAACCACACGCAAGGCGCAAGGAAAGAAGGCCAGTGCCAAAGCTGTACCGCAGCATATAGGGATAGTACGCAACGACTCTTGGCTCGAACCTTACGAAGATGCGATACGCGGACGGCACGACCACGCCGTCTGGAAGATGGGACAGCTGACAAAAGGCGGCAAGAAGACACTCTCAGACTTCGCTTCAGGCCACCTGTACTACGGGTTGCACAAGGCTGCACGCGGATGGGTGTTCCGCGAATGGGCGCCCAACGCCACCGAAATATTCCTCATAGGAGACTTCAACGGCTGGCAAGAACAGCCCAAATACCAGCTCAAGCGCATTGAAGGCACGGGCAACTGGGAGCTAAGGCTGCCCGAAAAGGCCCTGAAGCACGGAGACCTGTACAAGATGAAGGTGAGATGGAACGGCGGAGAGGGCGAACGCATCCCTGCATGGTGCAGACGCGTGGTACAGGACGACAGAACAAAGATCTTTTCCGCCCAGGTGTGGAACCCGGAGAAGCCCTACGAGTTCAGGAAAAAGAAGTTCAAGCCCAACAAGTCGCCGCTGCTCATCTACGAGTGCCACATCGGCATGGGACAGGACGCCGAGAAGGTGGGCACATACCGGGAGTTTACGGAAAACGTGCTGCCGCGTGTCATAGCCGACGGGTACAACTGCATACAGGTGATGGCCATTCAGGAACACCCGTACTACGGTTCGTTCGGCTATCACGTCAGTTCCTTCTTCGCACCTTCAAGCCGTTTCGGCACGCCGGAGGAACTTAAGGAGCTTATAGACACCGCCCACCGCCACGGAATAGCCGTGATAATGGACATAGTGCACTCCCATGCGGTGAAGAACGAGGTGGAGGGACTCGGCAACCTGGCCGGCGACCCCAACCAATACTTCTATCCGGGCGACCGACACGAGCATCCGGCATGGGACAGCCTTTGCTTCGACTACGGAAAGGACGAGGTTTTGCACTTCCTCATGTCCAACTGCAAGTACTGGCTTGAGGAGTTCCGCTTCGACGGCTTCCGCTTCGACGGCGTAACCTCCATGCTCTACTACAGCCACGGGCTGGGTGAGGCGTTCTGTGGCTACGGTGACTACTTCAACGGGCACGAGGACGACAACGCCATCTGTTACCTTACGCTGGTCAACAAGCTCATTCACGAGGTAAATCCCAACGCCATAACCATAGCGGAGGAGGTGAGCGGCATGCCCGGACTGGCCGCCAAGTTCGAGGAAGGCGGCTACGGCTTCGACTATCGCATGGCCATGAACATTCCTGACTACTGGATCAAGACCATAAAGGAGCTGAAGGACGAGGACTGGAAGCCGAGTTCCATATTCTGGGAGGTGAAGAACCGCCGCCCGGACGAACGGACAATAAGCTATTGCGAAAGCCACGACCAGGCGCTCGTGGGGGACAAGACCATTATCTTCCGCCTTATCGACGCCGATATGTACTGGCACTTCAAGAAAGGCGACGAGAACGACATGGTGCACCGGGGCATTGCACTCCACAAGATGATACGCCTTGTCACTGCGGGCACCATCAACGGCGGCTATCTCAACTTCATGGGCAACGAGTTCGGCCACCCGGAGTGGATAGACTTCCCCCGTGAGGGCAACGGATGGAGCTACAAGTATGCGAGAAGGCAGTGGAACCTTGTGGACAACAAGGAACTTGACTACCATTACCTCGGCGATTTCGACAAGGCAATGCTCGCCGTGCTGAAAAGCATACGCAACTTCCAGGACAAGCCCGTGCAGGAAGTGTGGCACAACGACGGCGACCAGGTGCTGGCATTCAGCCGCGGAGACCTGCTGTTCGTGTTCAATTTCAGTCCCAACAGGTCGTTTACCGACTACGGATTCCTCGTTCCGACGGGTTCATACGACGTGGTGCTGAACACGGACGCCAAGGATTTCGGCGGCAACGGGTTCGCTGACGACACGCTAACCCACGTGACGAACTTCGACCCCCTGTATGTGAACGACCGCAAGGAGTGGCTCAAGCTCTACATTCCCGCCCGTTCGGCAGTGGTACTCAAGAAGAACTGAACCCTAAGGCGGAGCTTTTCCGACAGAAAGACATGATTTCAAGAAGACGAAGACAGGGCAACGGCATCACAGCTCCAAAGGTTGTGTGCGCCATTGCCTTCTGTCTGTTCACCTTTCCCTACCTTTTTTACTATCAGGCAGACATCCTTGCGGTGTCGCAACACGCGCTTAGCGGCGGGACAACCCACTACAACCGCGACATAGGCGCTGTGGCTATAACCGCCGTCCTGCTGCTTCTGCAAACTGCGGTGGCCGCCTTGACACGCCTGTCGGGCAGCCGTCATGCCCTTACCTACTTCCCTTCGCTGCTTATCCTGGCCATTGCCACCTCGCTTGTCTTTGACTTGGACGGATGGAAGGGCTGCGGCGTATGGACAGGGCTTGCCCCTCTGCTTCTCGCAGTGTGGCTTTTGGCGGTCTTTGCGGCCAGGAGAGTGCCCTACGGAAGGCCGTCCGGCAAGGGGATGTCGGCACGTGCCCTGTGGGTAAACACACTTACGATGTGCGCAATGTTCGTGTTTGTGGGCGCAACGGGCAACAGCGGCGACGTATATCACTACCGTGCGCGCGCCGAGAGCCGCCTCTTGCACGGCGACACTGACGGTGCGCTGGAGGCAGGAGCCGAGTCGCTGCACACAGACAGCAACCTGACCATGCTCCGGGCATACGCCTTGGCACAAAAGGGGACGCTCGCGGAAAATCTGTTCACCTATCCGATCAGCGGGAAAGGCCAAGACCTGATTCCAATGCCAACGGGTACGCACTGCCTGATGTACCCCACAGACAGCATATACCGCTTCCTCGGCGCGAGGCCGGCGGCAGGCATGACCGCCGAAGCCTACCTCCGCGCACTGCTACGCAGCCGGAAAGCCACGGCGGCTGTGCGGGACTATATCCTGTGCGCCTGTCTTATTGACCGCGACCTCGACAGTTTCGCCCGTCTGCTGCCCCGGTTTTACGACACCGACGGCCACTTGCCGCGCCACTACCGCGAGGCTCTGACCCTCTATACTCACCTGCGCTCCAATCCAAGCGTGACATACCACGACGACGTTACGGCCACTGACTTCAAGGATCTGCAAACCCTGGAGAAGCAATACGCCGACTGGCAGGAACGGAAGCTCGCCGTCTTCGACCACTACAGCGGCACTTACTGGTGGTATTACGAGTATGCGGCGGAATAACCCGCCCGTTTACAACCCGCAAACAGGCGGGTTGCGACAGCCAAACAGGCGGGTTGCGACAGCCAAACAGGCGGTTTGCGACACGTAACCCGTACAGTTATGAACGGCAAAAGGGGGTGTGTCAAAACCCTGAATTATAAAAAACAAGCCTCGCTGTATGCCGATACAAAGCCATACAGCGAGGCTTTATTTTTTCATTCAAAAGTAGAATTATAATGGCAATAACCTCCAGAATAGGGTCTATAAGGCAAATATAAGCGTAAAAACATGGCAAAAACGCTCCTTATGCGCTTTTTGCAATCAT
>CAVAPI010000036.1:0-19987 GCA_963590445.1 Lachnospiraceae bacterium
TAGAGCGTCTGCCTTACAAGCAGAGGGTCGGGGGTTCGAATCCCTCAGCGCCCACCCTGTTACACATCGACAAAGCAGTTTGTCCTCTTTTCGAATGGAAAAAGATGAACGAATGTCGGGCGCTTAGCTCAGCTGGTTCAGAGCGTCTGCCTTACAAGCAGAGGGTCGGGGGTTCGAATCCCTCAGCGCCCACCCGAATGGACAGAAAAGCCTTGCATACGATGACAGTGTGCAAGGCTTTTTGCTTACCAAGGGGCTGAAGAGCCGGCCCGAAGGCGCGGATGCCGGCGGAAAACCTCCGGGAGACTGCCTGCAAACCGCGCAATGACCGCAAACGAACCGCATTAAAACCGCACTATAATGGACTTTCTAAGAAGCCTGTCACGGGCATTCAGCAAGTACATGGCACTGATTGTCATGGCCATGGCACTGATTTCACTGCTCTTTCCCGGTGCCGTAAGCTTCATAAAGACAAGCTACATCAACACCCTGCTGGGCATTGTCATGTTCGGAATGGGGCTTACGCTCAAGCCTAACGACTTCCGCATCCTGTTCAAACACCCCAAAGACGTGCTTATAGGCACCGTGGCGCAGTTCCTGATCATGCCGCTTCTGGCCTTTATACTGGTCAAGGCGTTCAGCCTTACGCCCGAGCTGGCCGTCGGAGTGATACTGGTAGGCACCTGTCCCGGCGGCACTTCGTCGAACGTAATGACCTATCTGGCCAAGGGCGACGTGGCGTTGTCGGTGGGCATAACGTCGGCTTCCACCATACTGGCGCCCGTTATGACGCCGCTTCTCACCTATATATATGCCGGAGAGACCGTGGATGTGAACATGCTCTCCATGTTTCTCTCCATCATACAGGTGGTGCTGCTGCCGATAGCCATGGGCTTTGCGGTCAACAGGTTCTGCCCCCGGCTCGCCGAAAGGGCGGTTGACGTGCTGCCGCTCGTCTCCACGCTGGCCATAGTTGCCATAGTCGGGGCCGTGGTCAGCGCCAATGCCGCCCGGCTGATGGGCTGCGGACTGCTCATACTCGGCATAGTCATACTGCACAACCTGTTCGGCTACGCCTTGGGATACGCCGCCGCAAAGGCGCTGAAGATGGACATGGCCAAGCGAAAGGCGGTGGCCATAGAGGTGGGGATGCAGAATTCCGGCCTTGCAACGTCGCTTGCCACGGTGCACTTTGCCCAGTATCCGCTCGCAACCATACCGGGCGCGGTGTTCAGCGTGTGGCACAACGTGTCGGGAGCGATACTTGCCAATGCGTTTCTGCACCGCACGGAACGCGCGGAGAAGGCAACGGAGTAGCGGGGAGCGGCGCCTGCCGCGGCCTTACCCTTTCATGCCACGTAACGTCACGGGCTTTTCTGACATTCAGACATCAAGCATACTGGAGTATATGAACAGGTTTGTATCATTTGTGGGAGGCCTTGCGCTGGCCGCGCTTGCCTCTTCAGTGCAACAGAGTTGCGGGAAAAGTGCCTCAAAGGCCGCTTCTGACGCCAAAGGCATTGTGATAAACGGCCATAGATTTGTCGATTTGCAGCTGCCAAGCGGGCTGCTGTGGGCTGAAACGAATGTCGGCGCGGACAAGCCCACCGACTGCGGCGGCTATTATGCGTGGGGCGAGACAAAGGAAAAGGCCGACTACTCTGAGACAACTTACCTTTACGGCCATTCGTATGGCGACATGACCAAATACAACACGGCTGACGGCAAGCGCATACTGGAAACTGCCGACGACGCGGCGACCGCTTGTTGGGGCGATTCGTGCCGGATGCCTACATACAACGAGTTCCTGGAACTGAAAGACACGGCCAACTGCTTGTGGACATGGGCTGAAAAGGCGGCAGCACCAGGCGATACCGTGCGGGGATACGAGGTGAAGAGCCTCAGAAACGGCAACAGTATATTCCTGCCAGCGGCAGGGGCGCACAACGGAACGCACCTTTATCTCAACGGAACAGACGGTATCTATTGGACAAGCAGCCTCTCTGACGAAAACATTGGCGATGCTTTCACTCTGTCTTTCTACTTTGCCAACAGCAACTGGTACAGAAACGCGCGCCATATGGGAAGCCCGGTACGGGCAGTGGCCGGAAAAGACGATGGCAAAGGCCGGTAGAGGGACATTGGCTGATGCGTTTGGAACAGGCGTTTGCCGAAACGGCAGATCCAAACGCGCATTTGGAAACAGACAAATCACACAACAAAACCATCTATATGAGGAAAGTATATCTTTTGTTCCTGACTTTTGCAGCCGCAACGCTGGCCGTTACGGGATGCAAGACGGCTTCGCAGAAGAGCGGGGCGGACTCTACGCTCACCGACAGCGCCGCTTTGGGGGGCGACACCATGACAGTTGACAGCATAGTCTTTACGGATGTGAGCCGCGACTCCACCGTCGAGTGTTCCATACGCATCGACTTCCCCTACGGTTCCGACAGCTTTTCGCTTGCCGTAAAGGCCTTTATCGGCGACGAACTCGCCGCATTGTTCCTGCCATACAACAACGAGGAGGAGGCTGTGGCGCGCAAATATCCGCGCTATAAGGGCAGCGTGCTGGAAGGGAAGCAGATGGTTGACCACTACGGACGGGCTACTATGGAGTATTTCAGCGACTCCCAGAAGAGCACAATGCAGGAGATGGGCTGGGGAGAGGAAGACCGGCCGAGGCTGAGTGAGGCGATTGGCGTCAGGAAGAGCGACGAAACGAGGGAATACGTGACCTTCCACATCACCGAATACGCCTATCTGGGCGGAGCGCACCCGTCGTTTACGGCATACAGCGTGAACATCGGCAAGCGCACGGGCAAGCCTCTCACACACACAGTGGACTCTGCAAAGCTGAAAGCCATGCAACCGATACTTGAAAAGGGGGTGCTGGGCTACCTGAAGCTGGCCGACGAAAGCGTTAACGCGAAGAACTACAAGAGCCGGCTCTTCCTCCCCGACAACGGGATGATACCTCTGCCGGCTCATGCGCCCTACTTGCAGGGCGACAGTGTGTGCTTTGTGTATCAGCAGTACGAGATTGCCGCCTACGCCTTGGGGCTTGTGTCGTTCAATGTGGCCTACAAGGACATGGAGAATTACCTCAGCAAGGACGCAAAAGAACTCTTTGGGAAGTGAAGGGCGAAGAATGAAGAGCGGAAAACGAAGGATTAAGGATGAAGAATGGCCTGCGCCGGGGAAAGCACACGGGCGGGTTTTAGCCGGCAACCCTTCAAACCAGACTTGCAGAGATGCGCTATAAGTCAACGCACCGGGCGCCTGGCCGGTGCGTTGACTGTATATGGGGGCTGTGTTCAGCCGTGCAGCCGCCGGCAAACGAGCAGGACATGGGTGCCGTCGGAAAGGGTTGTGGCGAAAATGTAGGTGTCGCCGCCGTCGGAAAGGCGCAGTCTGCGCCGCAGTTCGGCCACGCTTGCGGGGAAGTTCCTGACGGTTATGTTGGCGCAAGTGACGCCTTCGAGCGCAATGCGCAGCTCCTTTTTGTTCATGGTTGAAGCCCTTTCCACCGCAAAACCGCGCCCCGGAAAGCCGCCGACGGCCTTATGGGAGACGAAAAGGTGGCTGTTGGGGCTTACCTGACACACCCCGAAGCGTTCCTCAACCGCCCTGAAACAGCCTGCTTTCATAACAGATGCGTCCGGCTCGTAAAGGTATAGCTGCGGCAAGGCGGCGGGTTCTGGCCCGAAAACGTCCGCTTTAGTAATGCCAAACCCACGGGTTAAGGGTGAAAACCCGGCGGTTTCTGACGGCGGACCTGCCTCTACGGTAAACGCCACGCCATTGTTGACACAGCACAACCGCCCCACTCCCCGGCACGAAGCCTCCAAGACGAGCAGCAATTCCTTGCACTCGCCGCCCTCCGACACTATGTGTACCTCACTGACCCGGCCTCCCATGTCGGCCACAGCCTTGCGCCAGTCGAGCATGGGCGACAGTTTGACCATGACAAAGGCGGCCTTGGCCACAAGCAAGTCGCACAGAAGCGACACGTCGGGCGTGCAGTCGCAGACGGCAAAGGTGCGCCCTCCTGTGGCGGAACGGCGCGCCGGATCGACGTATATGAGCGACACGGGCTGCATGGAGCGCAGGTATTCCACCCCGTCACCGCACACTACCGTGGCGTGACCCAGCCCGAGAACGGCGGCGTTGTGGCGCATTACGTCGCACAGATGCTCCTGACGCTCCACATAGACCGCCCGGTTGAAGGCAGTGGAAAGGAAGGAAAAGTCCACTCCGAAGCCCCCTGTGAGGTCGGCAAACGTGCCTCCCTGCGGCAGCAACCGCCGCGCCACGCCGGTTTTGTAGGCCGCCGCCGGCTCGCCGGAGCACTGTTCCATGGAGAGACGCGGCGGATAGACTATGCCGCCGAGGCCGCTCCACGAGGGCAACTTGCGCCGTGCCGTCTGCCGTCCGGCTATCTGGTCGAGGGCAAAGGCCATGTCAACGCCTTCGGGTGCGCCCTTCAGAGCCAGCAAGCGCACGTCATCACTGGCGTGGGCGGCTATGAAATCAAGTGTCTGGCGGTTGGTTTCCATCGGTTTTCCTTGGGTTTTCGGTCGGAATGTGGCGGCAAGTTCCGCAAAGGGCGGCTCCCGCCTCAGTCAGTACGGGCTTTGAGCCGCAGGGAACGGCGGAAGAATGTGTAATAGAGCACCCCCGCGCAAGTGAGACACACCGGAAACGCTGCCCAAACGCCCACGAGACCCAGCCCAAGGTGTATGCCCAGGAGCCAGCTGAGGGGCAGCGAGACGATGAAATAGGAGAAGAAAGCTATCCAGATCATGGGCTTCACGTTGGCCAGGCCGCGCAGTGCGTTGGCGAAAGTGCACTGAAGGCCGTCGCCAAACTGATAGACAATGAGCACCAGAATGGCCTGTCCCACCAGCCGGCACACGTCTTCGCTGCCGGAGAACAGCAGGCTGACGTGGTGGCGGAGCAGGAATATGGGCACGGAAACGGCCACTGCCACGAGCAGAATGATGTGGAAACCGGCATTGGCCGTGGCGTTCACGGCACGCAGGTCGCGCTGTCCGAGGAAATAACTCACGCGCACCGACACCGCAGCCGCCATGCCGTAATAGACCATATAGAACAGTTGCGACAGCGTAAGCATCACCTGATGGGCGGCCAACGCCGTGGTTCCGATCCATCCGACGAGGATTGCCGTGAGCGAAAAGGCCGCCGTCTCCATGCCCATCTGCAGGGCTACGGGCCACGAAATGGCGTTTATGCGGCTGAAATCGGCCTTGTTGACCCGCCCGGAAAGGAAGGAACGGCTATAGACAGTGTAGCGTTTCAGGGTGAAAAACACCGCCACAAGGGCAAGACACATCACCGCGCGCGACAAAAGCGTGGCTATTCCGGCTCCCAGCAGACCGAGTTCGGGCAGACCAAGCGCACCGTAGATGAGCAGATAGTTGCCCGCTATGTTGAGCACATTGCCGCCTATGAGCACATACATCGACACCTTGGTGTGGCCGATGCCGTCATAAAACTGCTTGAAACAGTTGAACACGCACACGAAAGGCAGCGAGGCAACGCTCACAAGCCAGTAGGGACGCATCAGCGGAAGCAGCTCTTCGGGCTGCCCGAGGCGGCCTATGTTGGCATAAACGGCCATGAGCACGGCCACAACTATGGCGGCGAGCATCACGTTGGCGGCAAGTGCGTTGCGCACAACGGCGCCTATGCGCCCGGTTTCTCCGCGTCCGAAGAGCTGCCCGACGATGGGTGTCAGCCCGTAAGAGAAGCCCAGAGCGAAGACAATGAACAGCATGAGGAGCGTATTGACGAAACTGGCGGCGGCCAACTCGGCCATACTGTGACGCCCGACCATGATTGTGTCGGCAAAACCGAGCACGATGGCGCCGAGCTGTCCCACAACTATGGGCAGCCCCAAGGCCACAAGCGACCTGTAATGTGACGAATAGCGGTTGATGAACGTCTGCATAAGCAGGTGCAAAGGTAGCTAAAATATGCCTAAGGCGGCCAATTTCCGCCGGAAACGCCTATGGTTGCGGCCGCAAAACAGAGGCTTTCGGCAATGTCATCCTGAACATTGCCGGGAAAGCCCCTGCCCTATGCCGGAACAAACCGCCCGTTTAGCCATCATAAACCGCCCGTTTACGACCCGTAACCCGGCCTTTTAGCTACCGTAAACCTACCGTCTTTCACATGGACATGGTGCATATATACAAAAAAGCGTTGCCCGCTCCACACGAAGTGAACGGGCAACGCTCGTAAAAGGACCGGTCAGCCGCCTTAGTCAGCCAGCTTGGCCTTGATGAACTCGCGGTTGAGACGGGCGATATTGGCTATCGACTCGTTCTTGGGGCACTCTGCTTCGCAAGCACGAGTGTTGGTGCAGTTGCCGAAACCAAGCTCTTCCATCTTCATAACCATAGCCTTGGCGCGCTTGGCTGCCTCGGGACGACCCTGCGGAAGCAACGCCAGCTGGCTCACTTTGGAGCTTACGAAGAGCATGGCAGAGCCGTTTTTGCAGGCTGCAACGCAGCATCCGCATCCGATACAGGTGGCTGCGTCCATGGCCTCGTCGGCGTTTTCCTTGGGAATGAGGATGGCATTTGCATCCTGGGGCTGGCCTGTACGCACGGTAACGTAGCCGCCGGCCTGGATAATCTTGTCGAAAGCGGAGCGGTCAACCATGCAGTCCTTGATGACAGGGAACGCTGCCGAACGCCACGGCTCGACGGTTATCACGTCGCCGTCGTTGAACTTGCGCATATAGAGCTGGCAGGTTGTGGCGCCGGTGTTGGGTCCGTGGGGATGGCCGTTGATGTACAGCGAGCACATACCGCAGATTCCCTCGCGGCAATCGTGGTCGAAAACGAACGGTTCCCCACCCTCTTCGATGAGCTGCTCGTTGAGTATGTCGAGCATCTCAAGGAACGAGGTGTCGTCAGGTATGTCTTTCATCTCGCGAGTGTCGAAGTGACCCTCGGCCTTTGGCCCGTTCTGACGCCAGAACTTCAATGTAAAACTTATATTCTTAGCCATAATCTATCTTAATCTGGGGTTGTTTTAATTCTTGTAGTTTCTGGTCTGCACCTTTATAGCCTCGTATTCGAGCGGCTCCTTGATGAGTTCGGGCGCCTTTTCGTCGTCACCCTGATACTCCCAGCAGCCGACATAGAAGTAGTTCTCGTCGTCTCGCTGTGCCTCACCCTCCTCTGTCTGGTGCTCTTCGCGGAAGTGGCCGCCGCAAGACTCGTTGCGCGAGAGTGCGTCATAGGCGATAAGCTCGCCCATAGTGATGAAGTCGCGCAGGTGGATGGCCTTGTCAAGCTCCACATTCAGGCCTTCTTTGGTACCGGGGATGAACAGATTTGTGTTGAACTCCTTGCGTATCTTCTTGATAAGCTCCAGTCCTTCCTTCAGACCCTCGGCTGTACGGCCCATACCTACGTGCTCCCACATGATGTGGCCAAGCTCCTTGTGGATAGAGTCAACCGAACGCTTGCCCTGGATGCCCATGAGACGGTCGATTTCTGCCTGAACCTTCTTCTCTGCCTCGGCAAATTCGGGGAGGTCAACGGGCAGGTGAGGCCAGATAGCCTGGTCGGCCAGATAGTTCTGGATGGTGTATGGCAGCACGAAGTAGCCGTCGGCCAAGCCCTGCATGAGGGCTGAAGCGCCAAGACGGTTGGCTCCGTGGTCGGAGAAGTTGCACTCGCCGATGGCAAACAGGCCGGTGATGGAGGTCATCAGCTCGTAATCGACCCAGATACCGCCCATTGTGTAGTGGATGGCGGGGTATATCATCATCGGGTTGTAGTACTTCACGCCGTTTATCTCGTTGGCTAACTCGCCGGGATTAACGTCTGTGATCTCCTCATACATATCGAAGAGGTTGCCGTAACGCTGGCGAACGACATCAATACCGAGGCGTTCGATGCTCTCGGAGAAGTCGAGGAACACGGCAAGCCCGGTGTTGTTGACACCATAACCCTTGTCACAGCGTTCCTTGGCGGCACGTGAAGCAACGTCACGCGGCACAAGGTTGCCGAAAGCGGGGTAACGGCGCTCCAGATAGTAGTCGCGGTCTTCCTCGGGAATGTCGCTTCCCTTCTTCTGTCCGGCCTGCAGAGCCTTGGCGTCCTCAATCTTCTTGGGCACCCAGATGCGTCCGTCGTTGCGCAGAGACTCCGACATGAGGGTGAGCTTCGACTGGTTGTCGCCGTGAACGGGAATACATGTGGGGTGTATCTGCACGTAGCAGGGGTTGGCGAAGTAGGCTCCCTTGCGGTAGCACTGCACGGCTGCGGTACAGTTGCAGCCCATAGCGTTGGTGGAGAGGAAGTATGTGTTGCCGTAACCGCCGGTTGCTATCACGACAGCGTTGGCCGAGAAGCGCTCAAGCTTGCCGGTTACGAGGTTCTTGGCAATGATTCCGCGTGCGCGGCCATCGACTATCACCACGTCTTCCATCTCGTAGCGAGTATAAAGTATCACACGTCCGGCCTTAACCTGGCAGCTCAGTGCCGAGTAAGCGCCGAGAAGCAGCTGCTGACCGGTCTGTCCCTTGGCGTAGAACGTGCGCGAAACCTGTGCGCCACCGAAAGAACGGTTGGCCAGCATGCCGCCATACTCACGTGCGAAAGGCACTCCCTGGGCAACACACTGGTCGATGATGCTGTTGGACACCTCGGCCAGACGATAAACGTTGGCCTCACGGGCACGATAGTCGCCGCCTTTCACTGTGTCATAGAACAGACGATATACCGAGTCGCCGTCGTTCTGATAGTTCTTGGCGGCGTTGATACCGCCCTGGGCGGCGATTGAGTGGGCGCGGCGGGGCGAGTCCTGTATGCAGAAGTTGAGCACGCGGAAGCCCATCTCGCCGAGACTGGCGGCTGCACTGGCTCCTGCCAGACCGGTACCCACGACGATAACGTCGAGCTTCAGCTTGTTTTTGGGGTTGACAAGACGCTGGTGGGCTTTGTAGTTGGTCCACTTCTCAGCCACAGCTCCTTCAGGTATTCTTGAATCTATTTGCTTAGCCATAATCTTCTTGTTATGAAAATGAATGTTTGTTGTTAATTAGCAGCACAGACTCGGTGCGCATCCGAACGCGAAAGCCAGGGCTACCACAAGGAAACCGAGCATGAGGATGGTGGTGTATGCTATGCCTATCACCTTCCAACGGCAGAACCACACCTTGCCATTCCACCCGAAAGTCTGCATGGCGCTCCAGAAACCGTGGGAAAGATGGAACCACAGGGCTGCCAACCAAACGACATAGAGCACGACATAGGCCGGGCAGGCGAACGTGTCCCGCATGTATGCGAAGCCATCGGCAGGGTCATGCTCAACACAGATGCCCGTCAGCTCGGCGAACATCATGTTCTTCCAGAAGTTCCAGAGGTGGAGCAGCAGGCCCAACACGATGATTAAGCCGAGCACAAGCATGTTTTGCGATGCCCATTCCACCTTTGCGGGACGGCTTGTAACGGCGTAACGCTCACCGCCACGCGCCTTTCGGTTCTGCATAGTCAGGATGAAGGCGTACAGGATGTGAATGACTGCCAGGGCCGCGAGGCCGAGTGTTGCGACAAGAGCGTACCAGTTGGCTCCCAAGAACTCGCAAATCATGTTGTAGCCTTCCCCGGAAAAGAGCGCCACAACATTCATTGACATGTGGAATGTCAGGAATAGGACAAGCGCAATGCCGGTTATTGACATCACAACCTTCCTACCAATGGATGAGTTGATTAACCACATAAATGATTGAAATTAAATTATTTAATTGTTTAGATATATTGTTTCCGATACACTAATGCGCGTCGCGCGTCAATCAAGAAAATGAGTCTGATACTTGATAATAGGTATTCTCAGCCTTTATTTTGCCGCAAAATTACTATAAATTAATGATTAGGCAAAGGCTTTCAGGGCAAAAAACGAATTAAAAAGCAACGGCTGCCACATAAAAAACGGCGGCCCCGGACGGGCATCCCTTCGGGTGGCGACAGAAACCCGCCCGCTTCCGGTGCAAAACCAGGCCGTTTACGGCTGCTAAACAGGCAGGTTTTGCACCGTAACCCGGCGGGTTTTGCAAACGACTGTACCTTAGGGATATGCAAGGCCGTGGTTCCCGTCAGCGGAACTGCCCTTTTACCTTTAATTAATATGCGGGGTCTTCTATCTTAATACGCAGGAAAGCCACGGCAACTTCCCCTGTCCGTCAGCATAAACCGACGCCGTATCCACCCCGACCCCGTCATTTTTTCCAAAAATAGTTGGGGCGGCATTGATTTTTATGCGTAATTTTGCGGCGCATTTATACCGTTTCCAATGGATTTTCATTACGATGTCATAGTCATCGGCGGAGGACACGCCGGCTGCGAGGCCGCTACAGCTGCGGCAAACATCGGCGCAAGGACGTGTCTGGTGACTATGGACATGAACAAGATAGCGCAGATGAGCTGCAACCCGGCTGTCGGCGGAATAGCGAAAGGCCAGATTGTAAGGGAAATCGATGCGCTTGGCGGCTACATGGGCGTCGTCACCGATGCCACGGCCATACAGTTCAGGATGCTGAACCGCAGCAAAGGGCCGGCCGTGTGGAGTCCCAGAGCGCAGTGCGACCGCGGGAAATTCATCTGGAAGTGGCGGTCTGTGCTCGACAACACGCCCAATCTCTCCATCTGGCAAGACCAGGCAGACCAACTGATCGTGGAGAACGGCGAGGCCGTGGGCGTGCTTACGGTATGGGGAGTGGAGCTTAGAGCCAAGAGTGTGGTCGTTACTGCGGGAACATTCCTCAACGGACTGATGCACATCGGACGGCACAAGTTGCCGGGAGGGCGCATCGCCGAACCGGCAGTGCCTCATTTCACCGAGAGCATCACACGCCATGGCATACGCAGCGGGCGCATGAAGACAGGCACACCCGTAAGGATAGACCGCCGGAGCGTACACTTCGAGGATATGGAGGAGCAGCCCGGCGAGAACGATTTTCACCGTTTCAGCTTCACAAGCGAGCCAAGACCACTGCGCCAACTGCCGTGCTGGACTTGCTACACCAACCGCGAAGTGCACGAAACCCTGCGCAGCGGACTCGCCGACTCGCCGCTATTCAACGGACAGATACAGAGCATCGGCCCGCGCTACTGCCCTTCCATCGAAACAAAGTTGACCACCTTTCCCGACAAGGACCAGCATCCGCTGTTCCTTGAGCCTGAAGGAGAGGACACAAACGAGATGTATCTTAACGGATTCTCCTCGTCGCTGCCCATGAACGTGCAGCTTTCTGCCCTCAAGAAGATACCTGCACTGCGCGATGTGGCCGTTTACCGCCCCGGCTACGCCATTGAGTACGACTACTTCGACCCCACGCAACTGCAACACACGCTCGAATCGAAAATAATCGGCGGACTTTTCTTCGCCGGACAGGTGAACGGCACCACCGGATACGAGGAAGCCGCCGGCCAAGGCATCGCCGCAGGAATAAATGCCGCCCTCCGCTGTGCCGGAAACCAGACCTTTGTGATGGGCAGGGACGAGAGTTACATCGGCGTACTCATCGACGACCTCGTGACAAAGGGCGTGGACGAGCCTTACAGAATGTTCACTTCAAGAGCCGAACACCGCATCCTGTTGCGGCAAGACGATGCTGACGCACGCCTGACTGAACGTGCCTACACCGTTGGAACGGCCAAAAAAGACCGCTACAGCCTCTGGATTCAAAAGAAAAACGCCATAACTGAGATTGAGAACTACTGCAATACGACTCCGATAAAGCCGGGCGAAATCAACTCTCTGCTTGAGGAAATGGGCACAACCCCACTGCGCGAGGGATGCAAGTTGGCCGACCTGATAAGCCGCCCACAGATTTCCATCACCGCACTCGCCGAATTTCTGCCCGATTTCAAGGCGGTTCTCGATCGTCAAACGGACAGAAAGGACGAAATAACCGAAGCCGTAGAGATAAAAATCAAGTATAAAGGCTACATAGAGCGTGAGAAAATGGTGGCTGAAAAGATGCATAGGCTTGAGAATATCAAGATAAAAGGACGCTTCAATTACCGGGATATGAAGCAGCTCTCGACCGAAGCCAGACAGAAACTCGAAGCAATAGACCCCGAAACTCTGGCACAGGCAAGCCGCATACCGGGCATTTCGCCAAGCGACATCAACGTTATGCTCGTGCTGATGGGACGATAAACCTCCCATACCAGCACGGTTCCATTACCGCAAGACAACACATAGCAGCCACAAGGGACTTTCCGAATCAACACAAAGAAGCAATGCGTATAATGCAAAGCGGCGGGTTGCGTTGCTCAAGTTCCACGTGAAACTCCAAAAACGTACAACTTTCACAATCAATTGAGTATGAATAATAAAACTTTGTTGCGGAATTTAAGGTGCATACCCGACTTCCCACAGAAAGGGATCAACTTCCGGGACATCACAACCCTACTGAAAAGCCCCGAATGTTTGCGCATTATGGTCGATGAACTCTACGAGATTTACAAAGGAAAGGGTATCACCAAGATCGTTGGAATAGAGAGTCGTGGGTTCGTACTCGCCTCTGCGCTTGCCGTAAAGCTGGGAGCTGGAGTGGTTTTGTGCCGCAAACCGGGCAAGCTACCCGCCGAGACAATCAGCGAATGTTACACGAAAGAGTACGGCGTTGACACCATTGAGATACACAAAGATGCCATTTCACCGGAAGACACCGTACTGATTCACGATGACTTGCTGGCAACTGGCGGCACGATGAAAGCCGCTTACGACCTCGTGAAACGGTTTAATCCAAAGAACATTTATATGAGTTTTATCATAGAAATAGGCGACGAGGGGCTGCACGGGCGCGACATTTTTGAAGGGAAGGCCGAAGTCAGCACTTTGATAAAGGTATAACAGCTGTGCAATGGCGCGCATTAGAGGAGAGCGGACGCAGCTTTGCATGACGACGGGTGCAACTTTGCATGACGACGGGAGAGCTTTGCATGACGACGGGTGCAACTTTGCCAGTGGCAAATGCGGCTTTGCTTAAAACAAAGTGCGACTTTGCCAACGGCAAGTACGGCTTTGCTTAACTCCAAGTGCGGCTTTGCTTGACTCCAAGTGCGGCTTTGCTTGACAACAAGCGCACCGTTTCCTGCAACAAAAGCACGCTTTATGCTCAAGTTTCACGTGGAACTTGGGAGATGAAACGCACACTAACGGACTGAAAGGCGACAGATGACGAAAGAAGAAAACGCGAGACGGCTTGCCCGTCTCAAGGAGATAGTGAGCAGATTGCCTGAAAAACCGGGCAGTTACCAGTACTATGACGACAAGGGAACCATCATTTACGTGGGCAAAGCCAAGAACTTGAAGAGCCGGGTCGCATCGTATTTCCACGCTGAAGTTGACCGTTTCAAGACGAAAGTGCTCGTCAGCAAGATACACGACATATCATATACGGTGGTCAACTCGGAGGAAGACGCGCTGTTACTCGAAAACAATCTCATCAAAAAGTATAGCCCCAAGTACAATGTCCTGCTGAAAGACGGCAAGACATACCCCAGTATTTGTGTGACAAACGAGCTGTTTCCGCGCATTTTCAAGACCCGTACCATCAACAAGGCGTGGGGTACGTACTTCGGGCCCTACTCCCATTTGGGTTCAATGTATGCCGTTCTGGATCTCATCAAGAAGCTCTACCACCCCCGGACGTGCCATATGCCCATCACGGACGACGGCATAAGGCGCGGGAAGTACAGCGTCTGCCTTGAATACCACATCAAAAACTGCGGCGCACCGTGCGTCGGGCGACAGACAGCCGACGACTACCGGCGCAACATCGCCCAAGCCAAGGAAATTCTGAAGGGCAATACGCGCGAGATTCTGCGCAGTCTGCGCGATGAAATGGAGCGTTTGGCCGGAGAATTGCGGTTTGAAGAGGCCGAGGAAGTGAAGCGCAGATACCTGCTGATTGACGGTTTCGTGTCGAAAAGCGAGGTGGTCAGCCACACTATCAACAACGTTGACGTGTTCTCGATAGCCAACGACGGGGCCACAGCCTTCATCAACTACATCCACGTGAGCAACGGAAGCATCAACCAGTCGTTCACTTTCGAGTACAAGAAGCGGCTCGACGAGAGCGACGAAGAGCTGCTTTCGCTCGGCATAATCGAGATGCGCGAGCGGTTCAAGAGCACTTCCAGCGAGATAATCCTGCCGTTTCCTGTGGAAATGAAGCCCGACGGAGTGACCGTAACCGTGCCGCGGCGGGGCGACAAGCGCACCCTTTTGGAGCTGTCGCAGATGAACTGCAAGCAATACCGGTTCGACCGCCTGAAGCAACAGGAAAAGTTAAACCCCGAACAGCGCGCCGTGCGGCTGATGAAAGAGATACAAGACGCACTGCGACTGCCCAAGATGCCCTACCAGATAGAGTGTTTCGACAACTCAAACATATCGGGCGCCGATGCCGTGGCGGCCTGTGTGGTGTTCAAGAAGCTGAAACCGAGCAAGAAAGACTACCGCAAATACAACATAAAGACCGTCGTGGGACCCGACGACTATGCGTCCATGAAGGAAGTGGTGCGCCGTCGCTACTCGCGTCTCGCGGAAGAGCAGCAGCCACTGCCCGACCTCATCATCACAGACGGCGGAAGGGGACAGATGGAAGCGGTGAGACAGGTGGTGGAAGACGAGCTTCAGCTGGGCATACCCATTGCCGGACTGGCCAAAAACGACCGCCACCGCACCAACGAACTGCTCTACGGCTTCCCTCCCGCAGTCATCGGCATGAAGACGGACAGCGAGTTGTTCCGCCTATTGACCCACATACAGGACGAAGTGCACCGCTTTGCCATCACTTTCCACCGCGACAAGCGGTCGAAACACGCCCTCCACTCCGAGCTGGACGACATTCCCGGCATCGGCCCGAAGACCAAAGACGCACTGCTTTCGGCACTGAAAAGCGTGAAAAAGATAAGCGAAGCCTCTCCCGACACGCTCTCCGGCATCATCGGAGCGGCCAAAGCCAAGGCCGTATTCAACCATTTCCACCCAGCGGAGCGGCAAGACGACACCGCCATGCAACCCATTGACACTGCCATGTAACCCGTTGACACTCCGCAAGTTACCGCTTTTTCATACAACTGCACAGGATCTCTTTCAAAAAACAGGCGTTTAGCATTTGTAAACCGCCCGTTTAAGACCCGCAAACAGGCCGTTTACGACCCACAAACCGCCGCTTTGCTGTCGGCACTCCGACCGTTGCCGCTTCCCCACCCGACCATTGCCGCAACACAACCCGGCCCCTCCACCTCCCCACCCTGCCTCCGGCACATCCTGACAGCACCAAATTAACCCTGCACAGCATTGGCCTTTCCGCAGAAATCAGTAACTTTGCATACAGTTATGAGAGCAGTTATACAGCGCGTGGCGCACGCTTCGGTGACGATAGACGGCCACATCAAGTCCGCCATCGGCCGGGGCTACCTCATCCTCCTTGGCATCTGCGAGGAAGACAGCACCGACGACATCGACTGGCTGGTGAAGAAAATCGCAGGACTGCGCGTCTTTGACGATGAAAACGGCGTGATGAACCTCTCCATAAAGGACGTTGGCGGCGACATTCTGGCGGTCAGCCAGTTCACATTGATGGCTTCCTACAAGAAAGGCAACCGTCCGTCGTGGATACGAGCCGCCCGCCACGAGGTCTCCATACCGCTTTACGAGGCGTTCTGCGCCCGTTTGACCGCCGCTCTGGGCAAGAGTATAGGCACGGGCGAGTTCGGGGCTGACATGAAAGTGGAGCTTCTCAACGACGGACCCGTCACCATCTGCATGGACACCAAGAACAAGGAGTGACAAACACGGCGCATGACAGCGCCTGAACAACGGAGAAACAACTATCGCAAGCATGGACGAGAGAATAAAATTCATTGACCTCTTCGCCGGAATCGGCGGCATACGCCTGCCGTTCGACGAACTTGGCTACCAGTGCGTATTCTCTTCCGAATGGGACAAGGCCGCCTGCGACACCTATGAGGCCAACTTCGGCGAGCGTCCTGCCGGAGACATCACCAAGATAGCCGCCGGTGACATACCCCACCACGACCTCCTGCTTGCCGGATTTCCCTGCCAGGCGTTCAGTATCATGGGCAAAATGCGCGGCTTTGAGGACACTCGGGGCACCATGTTCTTTGAAGTTGCGCGCATATTGGCGCACCACCGCCCCAAAATGATACTGCTTGAAAACGTGAAGCAGCTGACCACCCACGACAAAGGGCGCACCTTTGCCACAATAATGCGGACTCTTGCTGACTTGGGCTACCACGTGAAGTGGAGCATACTCAACGCCCTCGACTTCGGACTGCCGCAGAAGCGCGAGCGGGTGATTATCGTGGGCTTCACCGACAGGGCACTCTGCGACGAGTTCAGCTTTGATTTCAAACGGCAGAAGTACAGCTTACAGTCGGTGTTGGAACGTGACGAGGACGTTGACCAAACGCTTTTCGCCTCGGAGAAAATAGCCCTGAAACGCCAAAACAGCGTGGTTGGCAAGCAAGTGTTCTACCCTTCCATATGGCATGAGAACAAGTCGGGCAACATATCCGTACTCGACCACGCCTGTGCACTGCGTACAGGAGCGTCATACAACTACCTGCTCGTCAACGGAACGCGCCGCCTTTCGTCGCGCGAACTGCTAAGACTGCAAGGCTTTCCCGACAGTTTCAAGATAGCAGTCCCTCACAGCGAGATACGCAAACAGACCGGCAACTCAGTGGCAGTGCCCATGATAAGGGCCATAGCACAAAGGATTGACAGCATAATACAGCAAAGACATGAGACACCCGAGATTGCGCGACAGTGGCAAACTGCACAGCCACGAGCCGTATCCTATCAATGAAATACCCGAAAAGGTCATAACCAAGATTGGCGGACACTTCGTTCATCTGCTATACACAGGCCGCAAGGACATTTCAGGCAGCGACTGGGGCGACGCCTTCGCCGATGCCATTGGCGGAAAATCCGCAGCATTAACTCCGACGACACGCGGGTAGAGATAATAAAATGACCGCATCATGCAAGACATAACCATAAGACAGGCGCAGGAAACGGTTGACCGGTGGATAAAGACCTACGGCGTGCGCTACTTTTCGGAGCTTACCAACATGGCCGTACTGACCGAAGAGGTGGGCGAAATGGCACGGATAATGGCGCGCAAATACGGCGACCAGAGCTTCAAGGAGGGCGAAAAGACCGACCTGGGCGACGAGATGGCCGACGTGTTGTGGGTGCTGCTGTGCATAGCCAACCAGACCGGCGTTGACCTCACGGCCGAACTCCGGCGCAATCTGGCCAAAAAGACTTCGAGAGACAACCATAGACACATAAACAACCCTAAATTAAGACCAGAGAAATGACTGACAACCACACGCACAGCCATGAGTGCCACCACCATGACCATGCCCCCAAGATGAGCAAATACGAGGAAGCGCTGAGCAAATACAACACTGATGTCAGCGACGACGATGTGCGCAAGGCCGTAAGGCAGCTCATTGCCGGGAAAGTACACGAGAACGACACCCCGGAAGTGAAGAAGTTTCTGATGGGAAGCGTGGAGCTGACATCGCTCAATACCACCGACAGCGACGAGAGCATACTGGCCTTGACCGAGCAGGTGAACCGTTTTGACGAGGCATACCCCACCCTGCCCCACGTAGCCACTATCTGCGTTTATCCCTGCTTTGCCCGTACTGTGGCCGAAAGCCTTGAGACAGACGGCGTGGAGATAGCCTGTGTGGCCGGCAACTTCCCCTCTTCGCAAGCCCTGACAGAAGTAAAGGTGGCCGAAACGGCACTTGCCTTGAAGGACGGAGCCACGGAAATAGACATAGTCATGCCAGTGGGCAAGTTCCTAAGCGGCGACTATGAGGGCGTGGCCGACGAAATAGGTGAACTGAAGGCCGTATGCGGCGACAGGAAGATGAAGGTTATCCTCGAAACGGGATGCCTCAAGACGGCCTCAAACATAAAGAAAGCGGCCATAATAGCCATGTATGCCGGGGCTGACTACATCAAAACGTCCACGGGAAAGCTCGAACCGGCAGCGACACCCGAAGCCGCCTACGTCATGTGTCAGGCCATTAAGGAATACTACGGCCAGACTGGCGTACAAATAGGCTTCAAACCTGCCGGCGGACTCAACTCCGTGATGGACGCGCTGATATACTACACCATAGTAAAAGAGGTGCTCGGCAAGCAATGGCTCACCAACCAGTGGTTCCGTTTGGGCACAAGCCGGCTGGAAAACATGCTTCTGAGCGAAGTGATTGGCAAGGAAACAAGGTTCTTCTAAGCCAAGAAGAAGCCACAAAACGAGGCTCTGGAACTCTGGAAAAGGAGGACTGAAACTCTAAAGACAAAAGGAAGCGGGGCTTCAGACACACTCTCTGTGACTGAAACCCCGCATATTTTATGCCTCGGAAACGGCTGTTGGACTATTTGCTGCGCTGTATTACATAGTCCACATAGGCCCCCAAGGCGGCCTTTATGCCGACATCTGCCACCGAATTGGCGATGTATTCCATGCATGAAACGCGCAGTTGCTCCATGCGCATCTCGGCATATTCTATGCCACCGTTGGCCTTTGTGAACGCCACGAGCCGGGCTATTTCCTCCTGGCTCACGGTGTTGGCCTTAACCTTGGCCGCCAGCGCGAGCATCTCGCAGTCCTGCGTGGCTGTAAGGGCGTGTATGGCAGGCAGGGTGAGCTTCCCTTCGGCCATATCGTTGCCCGTTGGCTTGCCTATCTCGGACGAATCAAAGTAGTCAAAGATGTCGTCGCGTATCTGAAAGACTATGCCGAGGTTTTGCCCGAACTGCTTTGCCGCCTCTATCTCCACGTCCGACGCTCCGGCAGACAAGGCTCCTATGGCGCAACACGCCTCGAACAGAGCCGCCGTCTTCTGCTTTATCACCTGATAGTAAACGTCTTCCGAAATCACCTGGTTGTTTATGTTCGACAGTTGCAGTATTTCACCGCTCGCCAACGTTCGTCCCAGCTCTGCCAGATACTGCACTATGCGCTGGTTGCCCGTGAAAGAAACGTGCAGAAGTGCCGTCGACAGCAGATAGTCTCCTGCAAGTACGGCCACCTTGTTGTTGTAAACGGCATTCACAGAAGCCTGCCCGCGCCGCTCACCGCTCTCGTCAACCACGTCATCGTGCACCAGACTGGCCGTATGCAGCAGCTCCAAGCCCACCGAAGCGTTTTGTGTAATGTCGGAAACCGCACCGTGGTTCTTGGCCATGAGCAATATAAGCATCGGACGCATACGCTTTCCGGCCTTCTTCCTTATATGCTCCAGAACCTGCGAGAGCATCCCGTCGGTATGGGTCAGCGATTTGTTGAACAAATCTACAAAGTCGGCAAAGTCTTTCTCTATAGGTTTGCGTATCAGAGATAAGTAATTCATTACGTGAAATTTGTTACAAAATTAGTGAATTATCGGGATATGCAGAATTATTTTAGTACTTTTACGCAGAAAACAAAACACCGCAATGGACAAACTCTTCCTTTTGGACGCATACGCACTGATATATCGCTCCTACTATGCGTTCATCAAAAACCCGCGAATCAACTCTAAAGGACAGAATACATCGGCCATAATGGGCTTTGTCAACACGCTTCACGAGGTGCTGGAAAAGGAGAAACCTACGTATATTGGAGTGGCTTTCGACCCCAGCGGACCCACTTTCCGCCACGAAACCTACCCCGAATACAAGGCGCAGCGCGAGGCTTGCCCCGAAGACATAAAGGCTTCTGTACCAATAATAAAGGACATACTCCACGCATTCCGCATACCTGTGCTTGAGGCAGAGGGCTTTGAGGCCGACGACGTAATCGGTACGCTTGCCACAAAGGCCGGTCTGGCCGGCATAGAGACCTATATGCTCACCCCCGACAAGGACTACGGACAGCTCGTTCGCCCCA